>WRMR01000241.1 GCA_009776995.1 Planctomycetaceae bacterium
AATAGATTTCTGCCCAAACTACCCATGTTGTTGATTTTTGGAAAAATGGGCAATTACATTTCTGGGTTTCCGAACAAGTCTAATGAAGAATGAAGAATGAAGAATGAAGAAGTTAGGAGTTAAGAGTTAGGAGCGGAATACTCTGCACTCTGCACTCTGCACTCTGCACTCTGCACTCTGCACTCTGCATTCTGCACTCTGCATTCTGCACTGGCCACTAACAACTAAAAAAAACCATGTCAAATTGGCGAAACCAACTCAGAAAATTTCTCGGCGAAACGTTGCAGGCACAAAAGGACGTTGCCGAGTTGCTCGAACGCAAACGGGAACTGTTCATGAAGAACGACCTGGCGGCAATCGGCACATTGGCCAAAGACGAACAGGCGGCGGCTGACCGGCTGAAACAATGCCTGGCCGAACGCGAAAAACTGCTGCAATACGCGGCGGCGGAAGGCTTGCCGTCGCAATCGGTGGAACTCCTTGCGAAGACCGTCGTGCCGTATTCGGACGATGAGTTTTTTGCACTGCTGCGTTCGGTGCAGTACCAGACGCAACTGCTCCGGCAGCACAATGTCACCAACTGGGTTGTGACGCAACGCGGCATGTTGCACGCATCGCAGATGCTCGAAATCATCGCGACACGCGGACGTTTGCGTTCGACTTACACCCGCGAACACCAACGAAACACCGGTGCAACCGGCGGAACGCTGGTGGATTGCAGAGGATAGTGATGAGTGGCTAGTGACTAGAATTCCTTAACTCGCCAATCATCACTCACCACTAACAACTCGCCACTTGCCACTAATCACTCGCCACTATGTTATTCAGCTCCTTACAAATGGCCGGAACGTCGATGAATGCCAGTACGGTTGGCATTCAGGTGACGGGGCAGAATTTATCGAACGTCAACACGCCGGGGTATATCCGCGAGCGTGTCATTCTCGCCACCGCCGATCCGTACCAGCCGCAAAGTGTCACGGTGGGCAACGGCGTCACCGTCCTGGGCGTGGTGCAGATGATCGACACGTACCTCGAAGAGCGGGTGCGCAATTCGCTCAGTGACGCCAACAGTTCGGCGCAACAGAGCAAGACATTCACTGATCTCGAAACACTGCTGGGCGAGCTTTCCAAAAATGACATCAGTTCGTCGCTGACGAGTTTTTTCAACGCGATTGACAACGTCCTCAACCAGCCGGAAAACCTGACCTACCGGAAACTGGTCGCGGGCGAAGGTATGGCGTTGGCCGAAAAAATCAACAGCACAAGCCAAAAAATTCTCACGATGCAGATTGACCTCAACAAACAGGTCGATACCATTGCCTCACAAATCAACGAACTGACCGCCCAGATACAGAGCTTGAACATTGAGATTTCGCGTATCGAAGCCGGCGCGACAAACGCGACGCAGGCGGTGGGGTTACGTGATCAACGCTATGTCGCACTGACGCAACTGTCGCAACTGATCAACATCCGCACACACGAAAACGAGAACGGCGTCGTGTCGGTCTTTTGCGGGAGCGACCCGCTCATTGTCGAAGGAACGCGCCGCGAGGTCTTCGTTGGGTATGACAAAGACCCCGCATCGGATTTGACCGCCGCCTGGATTTGCATCGAACCGACGAACAACAAACTCGATGTGACGAGCGGACTGTTACACGGCCTGTACCAGGGACGTGACGAAATTCTTGGCGGCTTTGCGAAGGAACTTGACCAGTATGCAAGCAGCCTGATTTGGGAGTTTAACAAGCTGTACGCATCCGGGCAAGGGTTGTCGGGCTACGATTCTCTGACCGGCCTCGAAGCGGTTGCGGACGCGAACGCTCCGCTTAACGCGGCGGGGTTGGCTTACCCGCCTGCCAACGGCGTGTTCAGCATCATGCTGACCAATACGTCGTCAGGCACAACATCGACAACCGACATTTTGGTTGCGCTGACCGAATCGCAACGGGGCGGCGATCCTTTCGGCGTCGGCGATCCGATTCCGGCAAGCGGCACGTCGCTCAACGACCTGGCCGCTACCCTCAATGCGGTTGACGGGATCAAAGCGATTGTCACGAACGACAACCGGCTCGAAATCATGGCGGAATCGGCGGAAATCGAGTTTTCGTTCGCCAACGACACAAGCGGCGTGTTGGCCGCGCTGGGAATCAACACCTTTTTTACCGGATCGGACGCAAAAACAATCGGCATCAATTCTCTGATGTACGACGACCCGTCAAAGTTTGCCGCAAGTGGTACGGGTGTTGGTGCCGATACAAAAAATGGTGAACGGCTGGCCAGTATGCCGGAAATGCCGCTCAAGTCGCTCAACAATCTGTCGATCACACAGTATTATCGCAGTATTTACGACGCGACAACGCAAAAAGCCGGGACAGTCCGGGCAATGGCCGCCGGAGACGCAACCTATTACGCTTCGCTGGAAGCGCAAAAGCAGTCGATCAGCGGCGTCAATCTGGATGAAGAAACCATTAACCTGTTGACCTTCCAGCGTTCGTATCAGGCCAGTGCCAGATATGTCACGGTCATCAACGAAATGCTTGATTCACTACTCAATATGTGACACAAACGCAGAAGACAAAGCAGAACCCTGTTTACATCACTGCATTTTTTGCAACAATCGGTTCAAAAGCATTTTTATCTGGAAAATTTGTATTTATTCTCTTGACTTGAAAGCATGGTTTTCGTACTGTACTGACTTACAGTAATTATTACATGACCTTCAAGACAAGGAACAGAGAGATGCAATCGGACGCCAATAAGGGTCTAAATATGAGGGGCAAACTCGTATTGACTTTATTGCGAGAGAAGGTTCGATTATTTGTCGCCATCGTATTGGCGATATCCCCTTGTACGGCACCTTCGACCTACGCTCAAGACACCTACACCGCTCAACAAGACGGGCAATGGTTGCAATTCCATGCCGATGGATTGGATGCCTTGTCACCGGATTTACTGCTCTTGATGCAGGATGAATTCCCGGAATACCTTACCGATACCGGCGACGGAACCTGGGGGGAAACCGCGCTGGAACCGCCGGAATCCGGTTTTCACTTCCCCGGCGGCGGCCCAAATAACAATGACACCGTTCATATCGGGTCATACCATATCCTGCTGGGGGTCAATCTATCTCTCAAGGAGGCATTGGAAGAAGGTGAATATTCTTTGGAATTGCCAATGGTGTTTCAAATCGGGGAATTGAGTGTCGAAGGCGGAAGTTTGACGATTCTGGATGACAGCCAACTCGCTCTCAGTGCCATTTCGATGAATGGAGGCACTCTCATCAACAAAGGCACGATTTGGCTCTATGGCGATGAAAATACAACGCTCCTCCAATCGACCGGAAGTTTTGAGAATAGCGGAACATTGATCGTTTCCAATGGAACAGCCGATTTCGGAACCGCTGTCGGCTACTCAGGCGGCGGTGCCATCATTCTCGATGGCAATACTGTTCTCAAAGGCAAAATGCAAATCGATCATGGCGGTGAAATCACGGTTTATGGTGCGAACAACCTGATCAACGCTCAGAATATGGTTATCAGCCCTGACACAGAGGGAACCGGACAATTGATCCTGGCTTCGGAAAACAGGGGCGGAGAGGTTCAACTGACCGGAGAATTGCAATTCGATCCGGCTGTCGCAACGAAAGAATTGGTTTTGCGTGACTTGTTTGCCAATGTCGATACCGAAAGTTACACGAACGTTGACCGGACGCTTGTTCAATCCGGCACCGTTCTCAGGGGAAGCGGCTATGCGAACACATCGTTTCTTTTTGATAGCATGTCTTACCATGACGCCAGGGGAACTCAAACGACGCAAACCTTCCATGCCGACGAAATCCATTACGGGGACGGTTCGACGATTTACGTCAATATTGGGAGTGCCGGTTACGACAAAATCATGGCAAACGCCATTAGCTTTGCGAAAAATGACAACGAGCAGGTCAATGTCGTTCTTTTCAATCTCGGCAGTCACAGCGAGCATGTGATTGCGCATGACCTGTTTTCCGTCACTGGAGATATCCCGGACGAAGGCGGTGACCCTCCGATGGAACCTGAGCAAGTGACGGGCATTCAACTGGGCGGCGGGGAAATTGCGTCCGCGACCAAAAGCCTCGACGCGGATTCCAATACCGCGAAACTCATGGCGGAGAATGGAAGCAAAATCGTTTTTCAATCGGGAAGTTACACCGGCAATGACATGCTCACGATCAACAACATTCTCATCGGCGAGTCCAGCCAAACGCTCGGCGTTGACGTCACCGGTGTGGTGTATGACCCGAACGCGAAACCGTGGGACGGCCTTCCCGTTTCGGCCAATACAAACGTGATTGTCAACACGATCATCGACAACATGTATGGAACGCCTTTGTATTCCGCGATTGCCGCAAAGGTCGGGAATAACCTGGAAACTCTCCTCGACATTGCCGCCGCTCTTGATCCGGCGATTACTTCGGTGGAAACCGCCACCGTGCAAAGTCATACGATGCAATTCAATCGTTTGATCGGCAACCGGCTCCAGGCATCCCAGGCTTCGGTGATGACAGGTCCCGGGGGTTTGGCCTCTTATACCAACGCATCTCACGTTTACCGCGCACAAAATCGTGTGGCGGGGGATTATCAGCGAATGAATTCCGCGTTCAACAGCGGGTTGTGGTTCGAGGGACTCGGGGCCTATACGAACCAGGATGACAAAGATGCCCTGACGGGGTTTAGCGGCGAAACGTTCGGGTTCGGGGTCGGATATGACCGTCGGTTGAACCGCAATTTTCTGTTGGGAATGGCGTTCGGCGGCACTTATGGCAACATGAGAGCACGCCAAAACGCGGGAACTTCCAAAAGCGACAACTACATCGGTTCGCTGTATGGAAATTATCATAACGGTCCCTGGTCGTTCAGCCTTTCCGGGGGCTACGCTTCAGCAAGCATCAAATCTCATCGCGAAGTTCCGACAATCGGTGTGGCCGACGGCAAACGCAACGGCAATACCTGGTTTGCTTCAACGGAAATCTCGTATCGGCTTGACGGGCGGAAGTGTTATCTGGCACCGTTTTACCGTTTCGATTTTGTCGGCTATCACGAAGATGCGTTTACGGAAACGGGACAGAATATCAACATGTCGTTTTCTGCACGGAACGACAAAGGGTTCCTGCAAACAACCGGTGTTCGGGTCGGAACGCAATTTACCAATGCGGCGGACTGGAAAATCGTGCCTGAACTGACGGCGGGTTGGATTCATGACTACGGCGACGGTGAAATCACAACGACCGCACAATTCGTGCAAGGCGGACCGGCGATTGTTCTCGATGGCCTTTCACGAGTCAAGGAACGCGCCCTCGTCGGCCTGGGACTCAATGTGACCATCACACCCCAATGTAATGCTTTTGCCAGATACGATGGTGAACTCGCATCGAAGTTTTGCACTCACACCGGCCAGATCGGAATGTATCTGTATTTTTAAGGGCAGAGTGCAAAGTGAAAAGTGCAGAGTGTAAAGGAGTGAGCCGCGTCGCCCTGCGATGCGCATGGCAGAACACTCATGCCGTGATTGGCGCAACAAGAAAAACCGGAATGCAGTCGCTACTCCGACGCAATGACGGAATGTGTTGTTGGCCACGGATTGACACAGATGGAACACGGATTCTGAACAAAAATCTGTGAACCGAAAATAAGCATGTCCCTCATTGATCTCTACCGCACTTTGCCGTAAACCGGTCGTTTTCAGTTCGTAGAAATTACCAGAGCGTGAAACTTTTCACGATTTGTCAAAAGGCAGGTTTTTTGCACGGTGAAGTGGAAATCATCTCCCCGGTGACTGGCCAGACAGGGTGACAACGGGTATAATTCACAACATGGTGCCAGGCACAAAGCCGTTCCGCCTGCCGGGGACGAATCGTTAGCCGGTGTCTCTTGTATTTAGTCGTCTTCTCCGGACAGTGCTGTTTGCATGTTGAGACGATTGTGAACCCCATTTTTACTCTCCAGGAGCGTCGCCATGTCACATCCATCCTCATCCCAAAACGAACAGACCAACGAACCGGTCACATTTGACCGACGGCAATTGCTCGGACATGCGATCCTCGGCGGAATCGGGGGTCGTGTTCTCGGCAGTATGGTTGGCAGGGAAGAACAAATCCTGGCCCAGGAACTGGCCCGGGATGAATCCTGCACTCCCGGCAGGACGGACTCGTATTCCGACGGTTATCCCCGTCCCGCCGACTGGGCCAAACTGGCGGACTTGAAAGAAAAGGTTCCGATGTCAAAAATCGGGAATGTCGAAATCAGCCGTATGATCCTCGGTGGCAATCTGATCGGGGGTTGGGCCCATGCCCGTGATTTGATTTATGTTTCCGATCTTGTGAGAGCGTATCACACGAAGGAAAAAATTTATGAGACATTCCAGCTTGCCGAAGCCTGTGGAATCAATACGTTCCTGACCACGCCCGGAATCGGGAGGATGCTGACGGCTTACCGCGAGCAAACCGGCGGCAAAATGCAGTTGATCTCCGATACGGGAATGGGTGAGAAACTTGCCGACGACGGGGTGAAGTTTTCGATTGATTCCGGCGCGTCGTTGATTTACATGATCGGGGAAGCGACGGACGTTTTTCTCCGCGAAGGTCAATTCGATCTCGTCGGCAAATTTCTCCAACGGGTACGCGACGAGGGTTATCCCGCCGGAATCGGCGCCCACAGGATCGAGGCGTGCAAAAAGTGTCTCGAACTGGGGTTTGTCCCCGATTTCTGGGTCAAAACCTACCATCATCACAATTACTGGTCGGCTTCTCCCGGCGGTCAGGAACACGACAACGTCTTTTGCCGCCGCCCGGAAGAAACCGAGGAGTTCATGCTGGCACGCCCGGAACCGTGGATCGCGTTCAAGACACTGGCGGCCGGTTCGCTCCTGCCGCCGGACGGGTTCCGCTTTGCGTTTGCAGGTGGGGCGGATTTCATCTGTGTCGGAATGTATGATTTTCAAATCGTCGAAGACGTCAACATTTGCACGGGCATCCTCAAGGAAAACCTCGGACGAAAACGCGATTGGCAAACGGAAAATATCGCGATTTCGTGAACAACAGCCGGAATGAAGCCGGTACTCCGGCGTAATGGCGGGATTAGCCATTTGATGAACGGTGGACGCATCCCGTCATTGTGCTTTACGGGTGACGCTGTGGATGGTTTTTGATATAATGGTGCCTGCAATGAATTATGAAATCATAATACGCAGCGGGGACACACATGTCAGAGCCGGACGACGATTACAATCTGAATCATTTCGCCGACGCGGAGTATGATTTTACGTCGTCATTTGCCGGTGATTGGGATGAAGGGCCAGGGGTGAGTGGTGAAGGACAAGAGGCGTGGAACGAGGATTTAGCTTCCCCATCATCCCTGCCCCCTGGCCCCCCCCCCCCCCCCCCCCCCCCCCCCCCCCCCCCCCCCCCCCCCCCCCCCCCCCACCCACCCCCCCCCCCCCCCCGCCCCCAC
>WRMR01000242.1 GCA_009776995.1 Planctomycetaceae bacterium
TCGGCGCGATGAGTTTTAAGACCGCCGGAATGAGTTTTAAGACCGGCGCGATGAACGTTCATCCCGGCGCGATGAGTTTTAAGACCGCCGGAATGAGTTTTAAGACCGGCGCGGTGAACGTTCATCCCGGCGCGATGAATTTTAAGACCGCCGGAATGAGTTTTAAGACCGGCGCGGTGAACGTTCATATCGGCGCGATGAGTTTTAAGACCGGCGCGATCAATTTTTTACTGGCGAGTGGCAGTATAACTGATAAATCCGGCAAAGTTGACATTCCCGCGTCTTGGACGCGAGGCGAAACGGCAAAACCAGTGGCAGATTCAAAGTGTCAAGTGGGGAATAAAATCAGAGCCGCGAGAGTTATCGAGCAGTCAAAGCAGAGTGCAGAATGCAGAATGTTTCCAATCAGAGCCGCGAGAGTGATCGAGCGGTCGAAAAGTTCCATTTTTCACACCCTTTCGATGTGCGGCGGGTTTTGGTATAATCATTGGGAAGCTGGACAATTCTGACACTTGGCAATGATTGCGGCCATGACCAACCGGGACGGCAACCAACAACTCAGGAACGCTTTTGCGTCGCTGGATTCGCTTTCCTACGCGATTCGCGATGAGATTGCGCCGTCGGACAAATACCGGCAGGTCAGGGAACTGACGCGCGGGACGGTCGTTGCGCAGTTTCTCGAAGAGCATTGGGAGCCGGATGCGGAGGCCATGCGACATATCCTGAAGCTGGCACTCAACGGGGATTTTCTGCGCTGTGCGATCAAGTCCGCCACCGACGACAACGAGGCGGATGAGCATGACCTGAATTACCAGTACAAAGTCATTTGCGAGCTGGGCTATGATTACGTCAAATGGCTTGGCGGCTACACGGCGTTCAAGGACGCCCAGCAGGGAAAAAAACGCTCCACGGCGCGATTTCCCGGCATGATCGAATTTCTGGAGGATTTCGCCAATGACCGCAGCTGGTTCGCCGGAGGCAGGTTTTACAAAATTGAGGAAGACGGCTTTTACATCGGCGGCTTGCTCTGTGCGGCTGTGGCCAGGGCAAGGCAGAACCGGCATTACGTCACGCGCTACGAGCAGATGATGGACCTGTTGCTTGAAGAAATGCTCGAGCGCAAACCCGATGGACTCAAGGTCAAGGAGCGGCATTTTCTCCGGCGTATTAAAGAGGAGCGCAAACGCGTGCTCGACTCGATTCTCAGACCGGACAGCAAGCTGGGGTTGGCCGAAACGGATGAGAATATCATCGGGGAAAAGCACCTGACGCCGCAACTGTCCGAAAGCGTCATCGGCCAGGCAACCGCCGAGCTCGAAGCGTTGATCGGCCTGGCCGGGGTCAAGAGCGAAGTCAAAAAACTGATCGACTTCCTCAAAGTGCAGCAAATGCGGCGACAACACGGCTTGAAGGAATCAGGGCAGTCGCTGCACTACGTTTTCACGGGCAATCCCGGCACGGGCAAAACGACCGTCGCCCGGATTTTGGGCAAAATCTTTCACGGCTTCGGCATTCTCAAAACGACGAACCTGATCGAAACGGACCGCTCCGGGTTGATTGCCGGTTACGTCGGCCAAACCGCGATCAAGACCGACGAAGTCATCGAAAAGGCACTCGACGGCGTGTTGTTCATCGACGAGGCTTACACCCTCAGCCGGAGCGGTGCCGCATCAGGCGACTTCGGTCAGGAAGCCATCGACACGCTGCTCAAACGCATGGAAGACCAGCGTGACCGTCTCATTGTCGTTGTGGCCGGTTACCCGAAACCCATGCAGGATTTTCTGCGCAGCAACCCCGGTCTGCAAAGCCGTTTTACGCGATTCATTGCGTTCGAGGATTATTCCGTGCAGGAAATGTGCCGGATATTCGAGAAATTCTGCAACGACAACGAATACGTTTTGACGCCGCTTGCCCGGATCAACGCCTTCCTGCTGTTTGTTGCCGCACGGTCGCGGCGTGACGAAACCTTCGGGAATGCACGGTTTGTCCGAAACGTTTATGAAATGGCCATATCGAAGCATTCGAGCCGCATTGCGCGAATGGCCGACGTAACCCGCGAGTCGCTGTCCGAACTCAATGGGAGCGACGTCCCGCACGAGATTCTGCAGTGGTTCGACCCGTCCGGGATCGACGTCACCGGCAGTCGCTGGCAGTTCAAATGCCCCGGTTGCGGCGTCGTGTCCGTCGGCAAAGCGAAGTTGCTCGGCAAGACCGTGCAGTGCAAATGCGGTCACCGATTCGCCTTTCCGTGGTGGTTCCCGGTGGTCGAAACATTCGTCGGCCTCCCGCCGGAATTGATCGCTGAATGCAAAAACGTGACACTCGAATAACATGCCGGCAAATATTTTTCACCAGGAGATGGTTATGAATGGTTTTGTTCGCCTGATTCTTATTTTCCTGACATTGTTCCCGGCAGTTTCAGTGTCTCATGCTGAAACGTACCAGGAAGCGGTGCTTCGTGACGCTCCGGTGCTTTATTACCGGTTCGAGTCGGCAACCAACGGCACGATTCCCGATATTTCAGGGCATGGCCGAAACGGTGTGCTGACCGGAAACGCATCTTTGTCGGAGAATTCCGCCGCGAAAGAACTCGGAAATTGTCTGACACTTAGCGGCGGCGCGGATGCGGTTCATGTCAAGTGTGCCAATGAGCAAAAAATCACCTTTCCTGACAGGAAAATCACCATCGAACTGTGGATGCGGAATATCGGCGGCGGGTGGAATACTTTACTGAACGCCGACGAATGGCGGAGCCGGGCGATTCACTATCAGTTTCACGATCACGGTGCGTTGCAGTTTTGTGTGCAGGGACAAAGGCCGGAGGAAACGTTTTTCGACTTTGCGTCTCTGCCGGGGTTGAAAAAAACACGATGGAATCATCTCGTGCTGACGTTCGACGCGACGATACGGCGGGAAAACGTCCGGTTTTATGTGAATGGTCGTTGTGTGCAAACCGCGACGGTCGGGACGCCAAACCCTGCGGAGGAAATCGCGTTCACGCTGGGGGAATCGTTCACTTTGGGGAACTGGCGGAACGAACGGGGATTTCGTGGAATGCTCGATGAAACGGCCATTTACGATAAGATTCTCACGCCGGAGCAGATCGAATCGCATTACCTTGCGGCGGGAGAAATCCTTGAGCCGGAACCGGACGCCGTGACGCCGCTCCGCATGACCAAAGAAACCCAGGATCGTTTGCTCGCGCATGGCGTGGAAAAAATCGCCTTCATCAAACGTTACACTTATACGTCGAATCATTATTACACGGAGTACATCAACAGCCGTTTCATGCCGGGGGGAAATCTTTGTTTCCTGGATGTGAAAACCGGGGAAGTGCGAGATCTATGCCCGGAGATGACCGGCGGGGTTTTTGAGCGGATGGATGTGAATTTTGACGCCACGAAAATCGTTTTCGCCTGGAAGAAGTCAGACGACGAGGGATACCGGATTTACGAAACGAATCTCGAAGACGGCTCGGTGCGACAGGTGGTTCCCACCCCGACGAATGAAACGGCACTGGTGGCACGCTACCGCAACGAGTATCATCACGGCACGGACGACATGAGTCCCTGTTACCTGCCGGACGGTGGAATTTGTTTTATTTCGACACGCTGTCAATACGGCATCCTCTGCGACGCGCCGGATATTTTCACGACCACCGTTCTCTATCGCTGTGACGCGGACGGGAACAATCTTCGGAAACTGACGAACAGTTCGGTCAGTGAAGCGGCACCGGTTTGCCTTTCGGACGGGCGAATTCTCTACACACGGTGGGAATACGTCGATAAAGGGGCGGTCAGCGTGAAGTGCCTCTGGACCATGCGGCCGGACGGCACCGGTTCCGCAGAACTCTATGGAAATGACGTCAACCTGCCGCCGACGTTTATTTACGGGCGCGAAATCCCGGATTCACCCGGACATTTCGTTTTTACCGGCACTCCGCATTGTCCGCAATCCGCGATGGGAACCGTGATTCGCCTGGATACGGGCAAGAACATTCGCACGCGCGATCCCATGACGTACATGACGCCTTATGTCGATGTTCAGGAAGAACCGGGATGGCATTTTCTCGACGAGTTCGAGCGGTGGCAGCGCGACGGCGGGGGGCACGGGCCGCTCTTCAAGGAGGCGTTTCCGCTGACCATGTCGGAGTTCATCGTCTCACACAAGCCCGCCGGAGAACCTTTCGCGGCACCGGCCGGTTACGGTCTTTACCTGCTGGACGAGCAGGGGAAGGTTGATCTGGTTTACCGTGATCCGGAAATTTCCTGCTGGAATCCGGTGGTCCTGCAACCGCGTCCGCATCCGCCGGTCCTTCGCGGAACAATGGACGAAACACTGGCGGAGCGGAATCTCGCGCACTGCATTGTGATGGACGTTTACCACGGCATGGAAAATATCCCGCGCGGCAGTGTGAAATACCTCCGCGTACTGGAACAGATTCCGCGTCCGTGGGGTGCCAGGCGTCCGAATTTTGACGACGAATATGATCAACAACACGCCGTGATTTCGAAAGACGCGGCACTCGGCCTGAAAGTTCAACATGGTGTGGTGCCTGTGGCGACGGACGGTTCCGCGAGTTTTCTTGTCCCGGCGGAGGCAAATATTTATTTTCAGGCACTGGACGAACACTTCATGGCTCTCCAAACGGAACGCACGTATGTGAATTACATGCCGGGCGAAATCCGTTCCTGCACCGGATGCCATGAAACGCCGCAAAGTGTTCAACCGGCAGATGAAGACCGCAGTGCGATGAACGTGTATCGTTCCGTACCGGAAGCACTGAAAACCGCGCCGCAGCTTCCCGTCGCGCAGCATGGTGAAACCTCCGCGCGGCGGGTTCTGGATTATGCGCAGGATGTGCAGCCGGTCTGGGACCGCCATTGCCTTTCATGTCACGCTCCCGCCACGGCGGAACATCCGGACAGGAAAGTGGAAGGCGGTTTGAATCTCAGCGGCGAAATGACCCGGTTGTTTAATGTTTCGTATGAAACACTTGTCCCGGAACGGCGTCAGCAGACGGAGATTCCGGATCGCGGACTTCTGGGAACGGTGATTGGTGAAAACCATCCCAAGACCGGGAACGTTCATTACCTCCCGGCAAAATCACTTGGGGCACACACTTCCGTTCTGGCCGCTCTGCTGGCCGATGGAAAAATCACACTGGAGAATCCCGAAGACCAGGCGCGCGTGGAAAAGCTCCGCGAATCACATCGCGACATTCAGCTTTCAGACGCGGAACTGCTGAAGGTTACAAATTGGATCGACACGAACTGCCAGTATTACGGCGGTTATCACGGCCTGCGAAACCTGAAATACCGTGAGGAACCGGACTTCCGCCCGATCCAGACCTTCGAATCGGCACTGGACAAGAAGGAATTCCCCCTGGAAATCGAGTAGCGAAGTGATGCGGCCGGTTGCCATTCATAAAATCAATTTTGGGAGAGGAACTGTTTCGGTGAGTCATTTCAACACTCTTGCCCGGATTTCCCGGATCGCCTGCTTATTGGCATTGGCAGTCCATGCCTGCGTTCTTTACGCGGACGACGCCGCGATGGTGACTTCACAAAATGGTGAAACTGCCGAAAACGTCACGGTTGACCGGCGTGACGATCTCGCGGCGGTGCAGGAGCAAATTCTGCGGTCGGCGGCCAAAACGTTGCCTTCGGTTGTCGGCTTGCGGGTGAATCGCATGGTCGTTGCCAGTGGCGTGGTGGTTTCGGCAGACGGATTGGTTCTCACCGCCGGACACGTCACAACGCAGGCCGGGCTGGATGTCGAATTTTTCTTCCCCGACGGCAAGCTGGCACGCGGCAAAACCCTGGGAGCCTGCAAATGGGCCGACGCCGCCATGGCGAAAATCACCGATCCCGGCCCGTGGCCCTTTTCACCGATGGCCGAACGGGACACTTTCGCCGTTGACGATTGGGTGTTTGCCTTCGGACATTCGCTTGGGTTGATTGTCAACCGTCCGCCCCCGTTGCGAATCGGCCGCATCATCCTGGTGCAACCGGACACGATTCAAACGGATTGCAGTATCGTCGTCGGCGATTCCGGCGGGCCGTTGTTCAACCTCGCCGGTGAGGTAATCGGCGTCAACAGTCGCATTTCCGGTATGGACGACCGCCCCGACCGGACATTTCACGTTTCCATCAACGCGTTTTGGAATCACTATGACCGCCTCTTGGACGGGGAAGTTTGGGAAACCGATGCAACCGGACGATACTATGAGTCGCTGAACACCCAACTTCAGGAATCAGTCAGGGACATTTTACCGATGACCGTCCGCATTGGTTCCGAGTCAACGCAAAACCGTCCCGCGAGGGGGAATAACCAGCGGCAACGCCGTCAACCGCCGGGTCAGCCTCAAACGGTTTTCACGAATCATGCGCTCGGGTTGATCGTTTCCGGGGACGGCTTCATTGCAACAAAGGCCGGCGAGGTGATGAACCGCCAAAATCTCGTGTGCGTGCTGACCACAAACGGCCGTGAAGAGCGTTACCCGGCCACCATGGTTGCGGTTGATCACGGATACGACATGGCCTTGCTGAAAATCGACAAAACCGGGCTTCCCGCCTTTGATGGGAACTCCGACAAACAAGCGTCAGAGGTTTCGGCAAACGTGTTGCCAATCGGAACATTTGTGGTGACGCCGGTGCCGAACGGCCAGGTTCCCGTCGTATTTGGCACCGTCAGCGTCAGCGAACGCTCCATCCCGGCGGAAAACCCCATGATCGGCACATCAATTGACAGCAGCAGCTCCGGGCAGGGTGCCAGGGTCATCCAAACTTTGCCGCGTTCCCCTGCCGCAGCCGTCGGCTTGCGTCAGAATGACCGTATCACGAAGGTCAACGACACGAACATCGACAATTGCGCCGATTTGACGCAGTTTCTTTCCAAGACCAAAGCCGGGGACGAGTTGAAACTGACCGTGCGTCGCGGCAACCAGATGCTGACGATGACGCTCAGAGCGGCGGAAGCCCAGGATTCGGCCGACCGCCGCAATACCATGAACCTGGGCGGTGCGTTCGGCGTCAGCCGTGTCCGCGACGGGTTTCCCACCGTCCTGCAACACGACACGGCATTGCAACCGGCGGATTGCGGCGGCCCGCTCGTGTCACTGGACGGACGGTTGCTCGGCATCAACATCGCCCGTGCCGGACGGACGGAAACTTACGCCATCCCGGTAGCCAAGTTCCGCCAAATCGTCGAAACCCTGCAAGAACGCGCGAAACAACCCCCGGCGACAGAGACACCACTCAACCAGGAATGAATAAAGCTTTTCGCCAGTCAATGATCAGCCAAAGCAGGGTGGTCACGCCGTGATTGCCGTTTCTTTTTCACAACGAAGAAGTGCAGAGTGGCTAGTGCCTTGTCCAGGCTAAAACTGTAAGTTGACTAAAAATATAATCATTCGTTATCGAAGTGGAATTTCGGGTACACG
>WRMR01000243.1 GCA_009776995.1 Planctomycetaceae bacterium
TTGGAGTGGGGCTTGTTTCCGCAGGCAACGGTCGGCTCATGTGCCAATGCCCCGGCAACAGCAGACCGAAGGTCAGTATCACGACCAAAGCAACAAAGCAAATCAGCGTGACGATGGCCAAACGTTGCCCTTCGCGGGCGGGCGGCCATTTTTTGACCGTTGCGACAAACAGCAACAGAAACAGGAACATGAGCATCGTCACAAGCACCATCGGGTCAAACAGTGAAACGGAAACCCGGTGTTGGCGCAAATTGAGTACGTTGATGGCGAGTCCGGAAAGAATGCCGACAGCGAGCAAAACGATCAATAAACCGATCAATCGCGCGTTGGTCGTTTGCAGCCATTCGAGTGTCGGGAGTCGTCGGTGTCCGAGCATCGGGCGTTTGTGCTTGAGGTTCGACGCTTGCACAAGGTACATCATCCCGGTCACAAAGCCGAGAAAAACCGTGACCGTCACCAGCAGGAACGAGACGCCATGCACGATGCGCCAGGTTTGCCCTGCCGTATCGGCGGGAAACGGTGAGGCGTCGGCAAAATGTACACCAACTCGGATGGAAGCCAGCGACAGGGGCAACAAAAACATCCCGAACGGTGTTCGCGGGAAGTAAACGACCAGGTAAAGATATAACGCCGCAATGACCCACGCAACCACGAAAAGCCAGCCCTGGACGCTGTCAAAGAGAGAACCGTTATGAAACGCGATTTTGTGGTACAAATATGCCGAATGGGCAATCCAACCCGCCGCCGCAAAGCCGAACATCAACGCCCCCCGGAAGCCGCTGCGAAAGAAAAATCGTGAAACTTCGAGTAACAGGGCCAAAGCATAGCTGGCCGCAAAACAAATAATGCCGACGTTGGATAACAATGCAGTGAGGGAGGTGAAAGTGAAAACTACAAGATCAAGAACTCATAAAAATCAGGGAAAGGATTTCTGGTACGCCGACAAACGGCAGGAAATGACCACTAGGGCGCCAATCCCAAGAGGCGGTTATTCAAGCCGTTTGATTTCTTCCGGCGATAAACCTGTAAACTTGGCAATCCCTTTTGTGTCCACTCCGTCTTTCTTCATGGCACGGGCGATGTCGATTGCCTTTTGGGCTTCTCCTTCAGCTCGTCCCTGGACGATTCCTTTCTCAATTCCTATCTCAATTCCTTTGTTTTCCGCCGTTTCAATCGTTGCCAAATACGTCCAATAGTCGAGCAGGTTCTGTTCGTAGTATAAACGATCCTGTTCGGTCATCGAAATGACTTCAGCCGTGTGGAACGCCTTTTGGAAGACTTTTTCCTTCATGATGGCTGGGATTTGCTCAAGGCTCGGCAGGTTTTTCAGGAAGTACAGCCATTTGTCCTGCCGCGTTTGCAGTTCAGACTCTTTCTTGTCAAATACCGGCATTTGGATGTAAATCATCTGAAGTTTTTCGTAAAACTCCTCGCCGAGTTGATCTTTATGAGAGACTTCGCGGATCAGAATCGGACTGGCTCCATGATTGTCATAGACGAAATCAAGAATGCCGATGAAGTAAACGGCCTTGAGTTCGAAATTCCACTTTCCTTTTTGCCCCTGGCTTCGGATGGGATGGGTTGTGTAGTAAACAGAACGGTCTTTGAAATACGCTTGTTCCCCCTTTTGCATTTCGACAATGAACTGTTCTCCGTTTTTTGCTTTGCAATAGACGTCGAACACGGCACGACGGTCACACTCCGCCGCACCGAGCAGTTCCGGATTTTTGAACGAAAGCGTTTTGATTTGGTGTTTTTTCGGTAACAGCGTATTCAGGAAATCGATCAAGAGGTCCTTGTTTGCCTCTTCCCCAAATAATTTCTTGAAACCAAAATCGGTGTAGGGATTGATATATTTTGCCATGGCAACTCGTCTGTTTTGATTTTAGTTGCTTTTTCAGAAAAATCAAGCAGAGATTCGTAAAATTCCTTACATTCGCAATTCACATTCCGCACAGCGCGATGCCGGAGAGTGTCAGGTAGGGGCAACAAATCGCTTCGTGAAAACGCGAAACGGGAACGAAGGCGTCATCGGGCATGGATTCCGATTGCGGCTTGGTGCCGGGCAGTTTGATCGCCGGAGGACAGGAAATCCCGGACGGGTTGGCAACACGGGTTGCTTCGGCAATCACGGAATCCGTCTGCGGGTTGAAATTTGGGTTGAGCAGAGCCTCGAGTACCGGGAACGCATCCCCACCTGTCAGCAGAAGCAGGGCTTGCTCGTGTCCTTCCTGCGCAAAGGCGAGAAACTGCCGAATTGCCCCGACCATACCCCAAAACAACCCCGCTTCCACTGCGGCGGTCGTGTTACGTCCCGGATAAGCAGGGAACCGCAAATCGTCCACTTCAATCATCGGCAGGCGATGCGAGGTCTTGTGCAGATTCGCTGCCGCTGCATGAAAGCCCGGCATGATCGCACCACCGAGAAACCGACCATCCCCGGAAACCACGTCAAGCGTTGCCGCCGAGCCAATATCAACGATGAGAACCGGCTCCCCGCGCTTCGCAAGGCGGGTTGCTCCCAAGGCGTTGCACAAGCGGTCCAGTCCGATTTTCTCCGGCTCATCGACTTCGACGGGCATCCGAATATCGCGTTGCGACAAAACCCGAACCGGATCATTCGGACGATTGTCATGCAGCCATTGAGTCAGGAGCGACAAGTGTTTGTCATTGACACTGGACACAAACCATTCGGACCCTTCCGCGAGTGGGACTTCACGAAGCCCCAACTCGAGTTGTTGCAATTGGGGCAATTCTTCAACGATCACCTGGCCGGGGCGAGGCAAGTCGCCGGTCGGGGCAAACCCGCTCCTCAAATAACGCCCGAATTTCATACGGCTGTTGCCAAGATCAACAGCAATCAATTCTTTTGTAGTATTCATCTCGACTGCATTTGCCTGGAATGAATGCTGATTTCATTGTTTTTACCGTTTTGTCACCTGCAATTCAACAATTATATCATACATTCAACGAAAGTCACCCGGCACGGGTTGAACGTGGATCATACCGCCAAAGAAAACGAGTCCTGGCAGAATGAGAACAAACAGTTTTTTTATGACAGGTTCCTTTCCCGGGGTTTCGGTTCGGATCAGCCCATCCACCCGTTTTGTTGTGTTGAAACGTGCAAACGCGTTGAGGTGCAGAGTGAGGGATTCGGTTGCGCTACCCGGTCACTCCATACCTCATTGCGTTCCCGGTTGCTGTTTCTTGTTGCGCTTTGTTCCCGACTGTTATTGGAAAGCCACAATTTTGTGTTTGGCCGGACAGAGGAGTGATTGATCGTGATTTTGTGTTTTCTCACAATATCTTTCGTCCGTTGGAATAAATTTTCGTGTCGAGAGAAAAGCACTTTTCCGGATAACGAACCGGTAGGGCCACGCACTTGCCTCGCCTGCGTAATCGACATTGATGCGCGGCGTGGCGGCGATGTCCGGGTCCGCAACGCTTATTCCTTCCGTAATGATGATGCCGCCCACATCTGCGTTCCGACAAAGGTTCCAGCCGTCATGCCCGCGCGTCAGCCCCATAGCGATGCACAGTTTTCCGGGTCCATTGCAGAGTTTTTTCAAATCGCCGCACCGGCCGGGAGAAATGTCAATTCCGCGACGTTTCGCCATGAGTGGCAACCCTTCGACAGGTTCGAGTGCCCGAATCAAAACCGCTTCGGGATGACCGGCCTCGTTGACAACGACATTGAAGCAGTTATACATGCCGTAAATCAGATAGACGTAGGCATAGCCGCCTTCGTTGAACATGATGTTCGTGCGATGGTTCCCGACCGGTGCCTTGCGTTGATAGGAATGACAGGCAGCATCTTCGCAGCCGGCATAAGCTTCCGTCTCGACGATGATCCCGGCAGTCGTTCCTTCGCGCGACAGATGGACAAGCCGCTTGCCGAGCAACGACCGGGCAACAGTCACCGCGTCAGCCAGGTAAAATTCCCGTCCCAGGAGTTCGTCGTTTCGGTCCGTTTGTGAATTGTTTGCCATGATACATGATCATTGGGTGCTTGCCGGAAATCAAACGCTGCTTAATTTTGCTCACTGCACTTGAATGACCGCTTGTTGAGGCAGAGCATAATAACACAGATCGTTCAGCGGACCGAGTTGCATCATCGACTCGCCGCGATGCAAATCCCCCGAAATTGCCCAGTCTTCGGCAAGTTCGCACAGTTGGGTCATTGATGTTTCCAATGCGGTACTGAAACAATCGGCAATCCCGGCGTCAAGTTTCTGAGGGACAAAAATTTCCGGGCTGACAATCGCACATGCTCGGGAAAACGGACGTGGAATGGCAAACTTGTCCCAAGTCGGTGCCCGCCACGGGCGGTCGTAACCCATCCCGATCATAACAATCGGGATGCGCAACTTTGATGCAAGGAAGAGACAACCTCGGGACAATTTCCGACGCGGCCCCCGCGGACCGTCAGGCGTGATCGTCAAATGACCGTGTTTTGATTTTTCCATCATGGCAAGAAGAGCCTCTGTCCCGCCGCGACTGCTTGATCCCCGCACGGTGCCAAAACCGAACTGATCGGCAACATGACCAAGCAGTTCAGCATCCTTGTGGCGGCTGAGCAGCATGGTCAGATTGCACCGTTTTCGCAAAAACAACATGAACGGGATGTACTCATGCCAAAAAATGTACAATCGCTTATGCGCATTTCCTGACGGGTATGCCGGATCGACAGTTGGATCATAATACGCCGCTTTGTAATCGAGCGTACTCATCCAATGATGCACACACGTCGAAGCGAACAATCCGCCACCGCGAAGCAATAAGGATTGTAAACATTCCATCCGGTAACGTCTCCCCGGCATGATAAGTTGGTAGGGTTTTTCATTTCTTCCGGATTCAGTGCCTCTTCTGCCAGCAGTCTGTCGTTCTCCAAAAGCCGGAAATTGATCAACCGGTTTTCTTGTTTGGCCAACCATTTCGCAAACATCTGGTTTTTTGATGGTGTGGCAATCAGATATAATCCTGAAACAACTCGGTGCTGGGACGCGGAATGACCACTTCGGAGACGAGCAGACCGCGTTCTCGCACGGCGTTGGCGGCCACCTGAACGGCGGCAGTCACATCGGAAACGGAGCCGGTCATCAAGAGCAACCCCTTGCCGCCGAGTGCCATCGCAAGATGTAGCCGGAAGAGCGTCACGCGGGCGGCTTTTCCGGCGTAGTCGGCGGCAATCAGGGCACTGACGCCGCTGAAGGTTTCGATGATGCCGAGTGCCCCGATTTCTTCAGGCATCAGCACGACCGACTGTGCCATCGCGGGAAAGACTGCCTCGTGCGCGTTGGCCACCGTCAGGTGGTCGATCACCGCATCGTCCCCGATAGCCAACGCCGTTTGCATGGCGGCCTCGACCGCATCAATGTTGCCGCCGACAACGATGAGGTACTTGCCGCTGCAAATCGTCCGGGCGATCAAAAGGTCAACCGCCGCCGATTTCAGCATCTCGTCCTGCACACGATAGCCGATCCCAATACTCGAAAGCTCAATGGCTCCCACCGCTGTTTTTGTCATGATTTGTCCGTATTATCCATGAAAATGAGTTGTAGTTTGTGAAACAACAAAATCAGAGTTGCAATCGTAAAACTGCGCAATCTTGCGATTGCGGCTCTGATTGCATGGCAACCGTTTTGCCTTCGTCACCCGAAAGTCGGTGACTCCCATATCCCTCGTGGCAAAAAAATCATTTCAATACCTCACCAAACTCATCCAACGTTTTGCAGCCAAACGCGAAATCGGCGAGTTTTTCGAGGCGTTGCAGATCGGTGATGGCGTGAATCCGCTCCTCAAACGATTCGGGAACCGATTGGAAGCGTTTCGCCAGGATACGGAGGACCGCTTTGGCTTCTCGCTCGAACGCTTCTTCCGCACGGCCTTTGGCATGGCCTTCGCGTTGTGCGGCGCGCATTTGGGTGTTAAAATCCAAGTTGGCGATCAGCCTTTCGTCGGCGAGCCGGCGGAGTTCCTCGTTCTGAGTAAACCGCAGGTACGCCTGGTAAGCCTCCTCAATTTCCGGGGCAACCTGATTGGCGGGAAGCAGTGTTTTCATTTCAGCCTCACTTTTCTTGTCTGAATGGTAAAAAAATTCCAGCCAGTGACGCAATGGTTTTTTGATTGTGGGAAGCTGGGCGAGTTTGCTTTGCACCAGTTCCAGTGTGTGGAATTGCATGTCTTTGGTCAACACAAACTCAGGATCGTCTTGTGCGGTAAGCCAAAACGTGTTGTGCAATTTTTTTAGTTCCTGAAACAACAAAAAGCGTGTCAGAATAATTGTGATCACCGGCAAAAGCAACTCATAATCGTCACCTTCATTGAGTTGCAGGCAATACGTTTTTGCACAAAGGTACAACGTCCGATTGACAAACGCCGTGTGTTTGCCCACCTGAAATTCAATCACAAACGTGCGGTCGTTATGGGCAACGGCTTTGATGTCGATGATCGACCGTTTGTCGGCGGCGAAGGTTTTTGGGTTAAACGGGTTGAGGACTTTGGTTTCCTTGACCGGCGGCTGACCTGCGTTTTCCTGCACGGCATTCACAAATGACAGCAAAATGTGCTCGTTACCCGGACTGGCAAACAAATCATGTACGAACACGTCGGACGTGGCACTGATTTTTGGACGCGGATCGGGCATGGGCTTCCATTCACGGGCAAAATGTTGAATCTTTGGATATCGTCATTACAACAGTATTATACCATAAAATGCCTCGGGAAACAAGCATAATTCGGCGGTTCAAATGAATGTTGCGCAAAATAACTGCGGCGGTATCGGGACTCTCAAGAATCAGAGCCGCAAGGGTCACCGAGCGGAATGACCACTCCGTTACCGTCGCGGCTCTGATTGATCGCACAACTTATTTCTGCGCGAGTCCAAAGATTGCAAAGAAATCCCTCTGCGTCCTCCGCGATCTCTGCGAGAGACAAAAAATCGTTGAGTATTTTATTTTTTGGCAGTGGCTACACCAACCTGTAGTCTGAAAGTGTCTTTCTCAGCTTTGCGGCCAGTTCGGGTTCGAGCGGCGTCATGGGCATGCGCAGGACGCCCGTATCGCGGCCGAGCATCTGCATGGCGGCCTTGACCGGGATCGGGTTGGTTGCAAGCGACAGCATGTCCCGCGCGAGCGTGAACGTTTTGTAATGCAATCGCCGGGCTTCGGCCATATCGTCTGCGTCGAAAGCCCGGCACAACGCGATCATGTCTTGTGGGACGATGTTCCCGATGACGGAAATTACACCGCGGCCACCGAGTGCCATGAGCGGCAGCGTCACGCTGTCGTCACCGCTGAGTACGGTCAGGTCGGTGCAGGCGATGATCTGCGACGCCTGATCCATCGAACCGGTCGCCTCCTTGACCATCGTGATATTCGGCAGTTCGGCCAGCCGGATGATCGTCTGCGGCTCGATGTTTTTGCCCGTGCTGCCGGGGA
>WRMR01000244.1 GCA_009776995.1 Planctomycetaceae bacterium
TCACGCCGGGAGGATGATGCCCGACGCCGCGATCGAATTTCCGTCCCCCAATGGACATCGGGTTGCCTTCAACCGACCGGCGCGATTGCGTCGTGCGCCAGCCGCACTCCGTCACACTGAGGTTGAGTGAGTCAATGTAATACGTCTCGGCCATTGCATGGTACGATGCGAAACAAACGATCAACGCAATCACCGTCAAACGAGCAAGTTTTGAAACATGTTTGATTTTCATACCAGTACTCCTGATTGAAATTCTACTTTTATGGTATCATATAAATGTATAGTGGACAAGGCTGTGTCGGTTTCTGAGAAACTGACCTTACCTGATAGCCGGGTCATTTTGCGCTTTGTGATAATCGACGATGGCGTCCCAGGCTTGTTGCGGGGTTTCGACAAAAGTGAACAGCTCGATATCTTCCGGCGAAATGACGCCGCACTCGACCAGATAGTCGAAATCAACGGTGTTGCGCCAAAATTCTTCACAAAAAAGAATAATCGGCAGTTGTTGCATACGATGTGTCTGGCGCAGGGTCAATCCCTCAAACAACTCGTCGAAAGTGCCGAATCCGCCGGGAAAAACGACCAGTGCCTTCGCCCGTAGCATGAAATGCAGTTTGCGGATGGCGAAATAGTGAAACTGGAAGCAAAACTCGGTGGAAATGTACGGGTTCGGCTTTTGCTCGAAGGGCAAGGCAATATTCAATCCGACCGATGTGGCACCGACATCATGCGCCCCGCGATTGGCCGCTTCCATGACTCCCGGCCCGCCGCCGGTGCATATCACAAAATCGTGGCGTTTGTAACCGCTGTTCGGGGCGGCTTTCTGGTTGAACTTCGACACGATTTGGGCAAACTCGCGTGCCATATCGTAGTATTTTGAGAATTTCAGCTTGCATTGAGCGTCGCGGAGTTTGGCTTGTAACGTTTTGTCGTTCGGGTTGGCGGCCACCTGTGCTTCCGCGTCACACAGGTAGTTTTGGGCGACATCTCCCGGCAGGAATCTCGCACTGCCGAACACAATGATTGTTGTGTCGATATGCTGGGACCGGAGAATGGTTTCCGGCTTGACAACCTCAAGCTGGATGCGATAGGCACGGGCTTCTGGACTGTTGAGAAACTTGTCGTCTTGATAAGCCAACACATAGCTGGGCGTGTCGAGCAGCAATTTTTCCTGACGTTCCCGGAATTGCAGTTCCTCCTGGCTGAAATATTCCCGCATAGTATTATCTCCTGCAATGGGTTAATGTGAAGGGAGGTTTCAGACAGGGTGGTCACGCCGTAACCGCAGAAATTCCTCCAACCTCATGCCACCCTCATTATCAGTTTTGCATGGTAATGAGTCAAGGTCACTTTGCCTGTTTCGCGTGAATTGTCTGGTTTTTCGTGGTTTTACAGCTATAATATGCAAGTGTGTTTCAATTTCCCTCGGAATCACGTCACCCTCAATCGCGGAATGACCGCTCCGTGACCGTCGCGGCTCTGATGGTTTCAATTTCCCTTGAGATCACGTAGCCCTTAACACCCCTGAAAGGCCGGAAAACCACTCATGTTTGGCGCACCTCAACCCACTCCGTTTGATATCCGCTTTGTCCTGTTTCGCATTCCGGTTTCCATTACGCCATTTTTCTGGCTCATTGGAGGGTTTCTGGCATACAATCCCTCATTTCGTGATGACCGCCTTGACTCGATTGCCTTTGCCGTAGCGATTTTGGCCATTCTTATTTCGATCCTGGTGCATGAATTGGGGCACGCACTGGTGATCCGCTATGTGTTTGGAGCCTCCACGATGATTTTTTTGCACGGTTTCGGCGGCGTCGCCATCCACGACCGCCCCTACTACTACCGCACACCGCAACGTTTGGGCCGAATTTTTATCTCCTTCGCCGGACCATTGGCCGGTTTTCTGCTCGCTGTGCTGTGTTGGGGAATATTGCGGCATTCCGGCGATGTCATTGTTTCGGGCAGTTATCTCGCGTTTTTTCTCCACATTGTATGCTATATTGGCGTCTTCTGGGGAATTTTCAACCTCTTGCCGGTCTATCCTCTGGACGGCGGCCAAATTTTTCGTGAAATTTGCCTTCAGGTCAGCCAGCGATATGGCATGGAATTCTCCACGGGCATTTCAGCGGTCATGGCAATCCTGCTGGCAATGTTTTTTTTACAGAGGCAATGGTATTTCGGAGTCTTCTTGTTTGGCGTACTGGCCTATCAAAGCATACAAATGTTGCAAACACGCCGGTTTTGATTCCTTTCCGTAGCGTTGTGCAACCGAAAATCACTTTCAACAAAACCGCAAACGGATCAAAACCGCCATTGAGGTACTTCAAAATTTGCTTCCGTGAACTGTCCAGGCATAAAATTTGTCCTCTTTGTGACCTCTTGCATAAAAAATTTTAAAAAATTTTTTATGCTTGAACACTCTTCATCACGATAAAAAGCTCAAACGTCAGTCAAGTTTTCGTTTGCCGTAAACGATCGTCAACGCATGATGTGCTGAAGTGGTTCGGCCAGAGGAAAACCAGCCTCGTCCATGAAAACATTGTTGATCAAAAATGCGTTTTCTCCCGTAAATTACGGGGGTTTACGTTAAGCAAGGCATCCCGGAACGTATCGCATTCCAAGAGCCGTTTGACTTGAAAGATGGTTCGGTGAAGCAACGGTCGAATGCCTTGAACGATGGTTTGTGAAGAGAGAAAGTGAAAGAAAATCACTCTTCACAACATGTCTGCTTGATATGCGACAAAAACTTTTTTGAAAAATTTTTAAAATTTTTTAAATATATCACTTGAGCATTCAATAAAATAGTGTAAGTTGTTGTATGTTGTTGATGCAAACGTTGCATCGCTTCAAACTGACATGAGTCGATATGTAACAAAGCCGAAAAAAAATGGCAACGCGACGATCGACCATCACCTGATCCAAGATGAGTTCCCAAGAAAGACAAACCATTGTCAATAGTGCTTTCTTAGCGGTACTCGACATGGAAAAGGAAACCCTGTCAGGGGAAAAACCCATGAGGCTGGCTCAGCGTGAGACAGCCCGCTCTGTCACAAGGAAGGATGGAACGAGGGATTATGGAATCGTGTGGAAAAGTGCGACGGCTTTGGCCGGTTGTCTCTTTTTGATTCGTTTTGTCCCTGCCCTGTCCTGTTCCTCAAGCGAATAGCAGAAATAGGAGATGGTTTACATGGCAAAGAAAACAGCGAAGAAAGCCACCAAAAAAGCAACGAAAAAGGCCGTCAAAAAAGCGCCCGTGAAGAAAACGGTCAAGACCGTGAAAAAGGCCGCTAAGAAAACGACCAAAAAGGCAGCAAAAAAGGCCTCGAAAAAGGCCTCGAAAAAGGCCTCGAAAAAATGTTGCAAAAAGAGTTGCACTGCCTCGGCTGGCTAGTCTTTGAGAACAGAGCTTGATTGCCTCCCTGTCATGGTGAGCGATCAAGCCTGTAAAAACTTACCATGCGGGCGTTTTTGCCCGACTTCTGCAAGCCTGTTCCAAAGAACGGGCCTTTGTGGTTTCTTGAGGTATTGTTGAATAATTATTAAAAAACCACACCCAATCAGAGTATTGCCCCCATTTTTCGTTGCCTTGAATGCGTCATTTGTGTATTTTCAAGCATTCTAATGTAAGCAAAAATTCGGATGAAATGTTTACGATTTCCTGTATCGTTCCAAAATGGAATACAACCATTATGCCCGAATGACCATTCGACCATTCCGTGTTTCATCCGTGAATATCCGTGGCCGAAAAATCCTCTTCACGTTCCGTCTGAATATGGCCGGTTTCCTGGGGTTCGGCGTGCAGAAAGGTTTCACAACGGGGGACACAGGAAGCAATGCTTTTTTCGATACGGTCGCAAATCTCATGCACCTTGTGCAGACACAAATTCGGGTCCAGGTGAATATTGACCTTGACGAATGTATCCGCGCCGGCGGTTCGGATTTGCAGGCTGTGGTACTTCCTGATCTCAGGAAATTCCGCCAACACCGACTCGACCTGTTGGACGGTCCCTTCCGGGGCGCGGTCAAGAAGTACGTCAAGGGCTTTCTTGCCAAGACGGCATGAAACCAGGACGACGATGAAGGCGACAATCAGTGCAGCCACCGGGTCGGCAAAGTAAAAACCGAACTGGGCGCAAACCAGCCCCAACAGCACGACGGTTGAACTCCAAATGTCGGTCGAAAAATGCAGGGCATCCGCTTCCAGTGCCTGGCTGTTGTATTTTTTAGCAACGCGGGCTAATGCCCTGGAACGCGAAATATCGACAATAATCGAAGTGACCACGACAATGTAAGCCCAAACGCTCACTTCGATTTCCGTATTTCCGGTCACCAGACGGTGGACAGCCTCATAAACGATCCAGCAGCAGGCGATCAGTAACAAAATGGTTTCCATCAGCGCGGAAATGTTTTCGACTTTTCCGTGTCCATACTGATGTTGCTTGTCCGCCGGTTTGTCGGAGATACGCACGGAAATATATGTAATGACCGCTGCGATCAAGTCGAGGCCGGAATGCAATGCCTCGGATAAAATTCCGAGACTCCCGGTCATGACGCCGACAATGATCTTGGTGACGGTCAAAAAAACAGCCGCCAGCACCGAAACAAGTGCAACCCGGTTCTTTTCATGTTCCATCGTTGTGTGATTGTCCATGCCCCATGCGGCTCCCGCGTTTCGCTTCGAATTTACAAGCCGTCAACGACCTGGCCGGAATCGCGGTGTCCCAGGTTTTGCAGGACGGTCAGATCAATCGAATTGCTGATGAGTCTCATGCCGCCGTCGCCGAAGAGAAAATTCGCGCCGCCGGTGTGATGGGAGCCATAACCGCCGACCTTGTACTGGCCGGGCAGTTCCTTCGCCCAAATCTTGAGCGGGTCGGGTAGCGAAACGCCTTCTTCCACCCCGGTAGCACTGTCTTTAATATCTTCTTCCTGGTCCACATCCCCTTCGTTCGAAAGATCGGCGTCGTCTTCATCCGATGTAGCCAATTCGTCCATCGCGAACGCCATTTCCCCGTCGGATTGCGGATTGGCCGTTTGAAGTGCTTCTTTCGACCAGGGGAAAACCGTTGTATTCAAAGTATCGGCGGAAGAAGAACTGCCGTACCAGGAATAGGACCGTGTTCCTTCCTCAAACGGCATCGGCCAGTTGGAAAACGGTCCGACAAAGGTGTTGATCGGATTGCCTGTGTTGCGGATCGTGCCCGGCGTACCCGACATCCAGCCCAAACCGCCGTAAACGTATTCGTCCGGGTTGCGCCAGGAAGACCACTCCCCGTTCGTTTCATCCGATTCGTTGTCAGCATTTTCGTCTTCGTCTGGTTCGGGTTGCACGTACCTGACCAAGCCGTAACGGCTGGATTCGTTGTCAAAAGAGATATTCTGGAAAATCGGCGATTCGCCGATCCAGATTGTGTTGCTCGTGCCGTCGGGGATGTCGCGGCTGCGCAGTTTGCTGTTGAGGAAAAAGACGCCGCGATTGTCAACATCAACCGGCGTTTCCGTTCCGCCGCTACACGCCATGTAGCTGGAGTTCAGACTCCCGTAAGAACCATCGGAGGGGCAACCAAGAATGCGTGGTTTTTGCGAGACCCAAACCGGCTGGTTGACCGGATCATAAACGCCCTTGCTGAAATCAATGTGTTCGTAAAGCGGCGTCTGCTCCATGTACGGCAGGATGCGCGGAATCCAGCCGATGTGGTTGCCGATGGGCACGTTGCGGATCGGGCCGCTGTCGTTGACCGTTCCCATCGGGAGAACGCCGTGTGCCTGCTCGTACTGCTTGACCGCAAGTCCGAGTTGCGTAAGCTGACTGCCGCATTGGAGCCGCCGGGCGGCTTCGCGTGCCGCCTGCACCGCCGGGAGTAACAGGGCGATCAAAATGCCGATGATCGCGATCACGGCCAAGAGTTCGATCAGCGTAAAAGCCGGGTGTGTGTTGCGGTGTGACATGTGTTTTTCTCAATTTGATGATGATGATGTATAAACCAACGTGTTTGCGGTATCGTGGTATTCCACGACCACGCCGTTCTCGCGGGATGTCAATTGAAACGTTCCGGGAAACGAATCGGAAACATGGGGTAAGGTGAGCGTTTCTCCGGCAAAATCCTGCCGCAGCAATTCGGCCTGGGTGCGGATGAGCGACCGGTCGCGTTCACGGCGGTCGGTGTAAAACCCCTGGATCAGTGATGCGGAAATCGCGCTGACCAGAAGCAACAGCACCAGCGCGATGATGAGCGCGGCACCACGACGGTTCGAAGTTCGGGTATTGGTTTGTATCATGGTACTGCTTCCAAAAAATTGAGCGGATTAATATTCTGTTCCATGCACGTTTTCCTGCATTGGAGCGAAGCGGACAATGATGGTTCGCCAGTTTCCGGCGAAATTCGGATCGGGGCTTTCCGGCGACAGGTCAACAACGGTTCGCGTCAACGGGTCGAGCTTCTCCGGCGGGATTGCGTTGCCGTGCGGCGGCTGTTCCCAAAGGCTGAGTGCAAGCAACCCGGCATTTGCGTCCTGTCCCAAAACGAACCGCAATGTCGCGTCATCCGGCAGATGGTAAATTTCCGTGCCAGTGAGCTTGTCACTCTGCCAAACGCGGCGGACGACATCGCGTTTTTCCGGGAACTCACCCGGTACGAGCGCATACGTGATTTTGTTGTTCCCCGCGTTCCATTGCAGAATCGTTTCATCGTCCGACGCAATCAAAGGGGCATAGTGCAATCGGGCGTCGGCACGGAACTGTTCGATGAAGCGGTTCGTGCTTTGGATTTGGCCGGACTGCTCGGTGTATCGCTGCTGGAAATCGAACATCATGAACATCAGTGTCACCGAAACCCCCATGACCACCGAGAGGATGGCCATGACGACCAGGAGTTCGACCAACGTAAAACCATAGCTGCGTTTCATTCCACACCTCCTTCCGGCGTTGTTTCTGTGGGAAGCGTCTCAATCCGGTCACTTACGTTCCCGGCTGCTGTTTCTTCTGCGTTCCCGGTTACCTCTTCCGTGTTCCCGGTTGCTGTTTCCACCGTGTCCTCTGTTGTTACTCCAGTGGAAGGCTCATTTTCCGGCACGGTTTCCGGTTCCGGCGGTGATTCAATGACGGGACGCGGTTTGGAGAGCAATCGCGTGATAGTCACACTCCTGCGCGGGAGGTTGGTGCCGGGACTCCAGGAAACGCTTGCGTCCAGCCGCCAGATATCGACCGTGGCAACATCGGCTTGATCCGCTTCAAGCGTCTCGCAGGTCACGAGCAGTTTCCCGTCGGGGAGTACCTGTGCGATGAGGGTTTCGTGCGGCGTCAGGTCGATTTCCCCTGTTGCGAGTTGCTCCGGGTCGGCGGCGGCAAGGTGTTCGAGAACATTGAGCGTCTGATCAACGGCTGTTTGATGCTCCCGGCCAAATTCCCGCTGTTGCCCGGCAAGATGCACGATTT
>WRMR01000245.1 GCA_009776995.1 Planctomycetaceae bacterium
TTGAAAACCATTCCGCCGTGCCGAAAGCGAAATTGCGTGTCGCCCTTTCAAAAATCCGTTTGATCACCGAATTGAAATCGAATTGGGACAAGGCACTGGCCTGTGTGCAGACGGAATTGCCCGAAATGAGTAAGTTGCCCGACTTCTCAAGTGAGGGACGCATCGAACTGTCGGCGATTTTGCCGAATATCGCTGAAGGTTTGGCCGCCATGGCCGACAAGTCGGACAACGCGGATTTGATCCGGCAGTCGGAAACGGCACTCGCACTGGTCGAGGAACACGTCCCGGGTACGATGCAGCCGTTCAACCAATTGCAGGCAACCCGGCGTTCGCTTGAGTTGACCAGGCGACGCATTGCTCGTGATGAAGAAATCGTCACCCTGAAAGCCGAAGTTGCCGACATGCTTGACGCGATCAAAGTGGCGGCATCAGACGAGAGTGCGGTACTTCGGCAACAACTCGCCGGGTGTTATGCGTTGTTGACGCGCTACCTGCACACGCACCCGGAAATGCGGGGCAATCCGGTTGTCGCAGCAATCAAGAGCAACATCGCGCGTGCCGAAGCGTCGTGCCAAAAATGGGTGTCCTACGTTGCCGCACCGGATGCCGATGTTTCGATGACGCCTCCGCCGGTACCTGTAATGCTCTTGACGCATCGTGTCGGACCTTCATCTTCCAATGCCGCTGCTCCCGAACGGCTGTTTGTCAGTTACGCCAACGAAAATGTTTACGCGATCAACCCGGCCACGGGAACGATTGTCTGGCGGTATCATACCGGAACGTTGGGACTCGACCGCAACTTGCCGTTGATCGTTCCCGGCTTGCCGGACAACAAGACGCTGCTTGCCGACGACCACACCAACTCGTTGCTCTTGGTCGATAACGCCACCGGAGCGGAACGGCTCCGCGTTTCACTGGGTGAACCCGCATACATCAATCCGCAACCAATGTGGCCGGTCAATTTCGTCACGACGCCCGGCGGGAAACTCCTGCTCATCAACCTGGTCACCGGCGAACGGCTCGGGCATGTCGATCTGATGCAGGACGCAAACGCCCCGCCGGGCTATGATCCCGAAAGGCAACTGGTCGTGCAACCAGCACAACATTCGGCATTGCACGTTTTTCGCTATGACGCTCAGGCAACCGTGCCCCTGACGAATCTTGGTGTCGTTCCGACAGGGCATCTTGCCGGCACGGTTCAATCGGCCCCGGTTGTACACAAGGGCTGCCTGCTCATTGCCGAACAAACCGCTCCGACACGATCAACGATCAAAGTGTTTGCACCGACCGCACAAGGTCAGCCTGTTCCCTGGCCGGAACAACCGGTACAGGTTTTTCCACTTGACAGGCTGGTCAAATTGCCACCGCTTGTCAATGACAACGACCTTGTGTACATGGCCGAACGCGGTGACGTCAAAATGATTTCACATGTTGGCAATGATCCGGCGAAACCATATCAAATTATCGCCGAAGGGCGCATCGACGACTCGCCGAATCGCAGCGAAACCGTTTCGGGACGTTTCGCTTCGCTTGCCGGACGAAGCCTCTGGGTTGCCGACAACCGCTTGCATCGTTTTGAAGTGCAACCGTCGCGAAGCCGTTTGATCCCGCAGACGGTTCCGGCGATGCCGGCAATCATCAGCCAATCGCCACTCGAAATCGCCGACGGCCACCTGATGCAAACGTTTGTCGATCCGGTGATGGGCGGTGTGGTTGCGCGTTCCTTTGCACTGTCGGATCTCGCAAGCCGCTGGCAAACCGAGTTCGGCGAGGCGGTACTGGCCCAGCCGGTCCTATCGGACTCAACAGCCAGCAGCGGAACCTTGCATCTGGTCACGGTGACCGGCAAATTGTACGACATCCCGTTCGACGAATTGATGGCGGAACGCAACGTGACCTTGTGCAATACGGAAACATATATGCGGCAACGTGTCGCGTCCGGTACGCTGACCGAACCTCTGACCGACCTTGTGCCGCTTGACAACGGCCTCGAAGTGCTGTGCTGTATTTCACCGAATACGGAGATGACGAATCTGCCGGCCTCATCGACGATTCGCGTGTATGACAGCAATTCGCCGCAATCGCAAATCCGGTCGATTACCGTTCCCGCCCCGTTGACGAGTGGCGTTGTGCCGCTCGGGCAGGGAATCGTCGTGCCACTTGCAAATGGGCAACTTGCGCTTTACTTACCTTCCGACGGCACAATCATCGGTAACCCCTTCATTACGAAACGCACACAGGACGCTCCGCCACGCTGGTCGCCCATGACGCTGATTCAGGCGTCAGGCTTCAGGGTTCAGGAGGGAGTATCGAATGGCACCCCGGAAGTCGGAAGCCCGGAACCTGAAGCCGCCATTCTGATTGGCGATGCAAACGGTCTGTTGCGGCAAATCGAACTTGTCACGCAAAACAACCGCCCGTCGCTTGTCATGACGAAATCGTTGCAATTGCCTGTTGCGGTGACTGCAAAACCACTCGTCTGCGGGAACAATATTATGATTACCGACCATGCCGGACATTTGCTGCTCTTTGACTACGACCAATTGACCCCCGAAGGCAAAGTGCTACAACAGGAGCAGGGGACGAGGGGCGAAGGATTAGGGGCGGAGGGACAGGCATTCGTGCCGGTGAGTCATGGGGCAGAGGTTCCAGACCCCTCCCACGTCCCGGTTGCGGTCAATCAGCAATACGGTGGCGTCATCGTGACGGGGAATGTCGAGCCGCAACCCGATTCGCCGTTCGTCATTAATGCGCGACCGCCCCGTGGTGTCCCGGAAACTGTTGACGAAGAACCGGCGTCCGACACTCAACCGACTGCACAACCTGAGACAAACGCGTCGTATCAGGCGTGGGAGTTGGACAGTCCGGTTGTTTGGGGGCCATTCAACTGCGGTCCCGACGCCGCCATTGCCGTGACAAAACAAAACACGTTTGTCACTGTTACCCAGGCCGACCAGCCGATTGCGTCACGCCGGGCATCGCTTCGCGAATTGCCGCTCGAACACGGGTTGCCGGTCGGCCAGCCGGTTGTGTTGAACCAGCCAGCCTCACAGAGTGAAACGCAACTGCTTTTCATCACGCGGCGGGGAACACTCCTGCGTCACGACCTCGCACAGAACACGCTCACCCCTGTTATGGAAACCGGCATCACCCCGAGCTGCGGCCCGGTCATTGTGCAATCGAAAACCATTGTCATCGGAACCGACGGGGCAATTTACGCGTTTTGAAAACAGTCGGTCACCGCCGATCGTTTTTCACCACGAAAACGCGAAGATGTTTAGCCCCGGTTCCTGGAACCGGGAAGGGCGGCCACGGCGTGACAAGGTGGGATCAACTTGGTAAACTGCTCTGGATTTTTCTAAAAAAATTTGTTATAATCACGATAAGAGTTCAAGTTTTTCGTTTTTCCTTTGGAGCAATTTGTGGATTGATTTTGAGAACAAAATCATAACTCAACACAAGTCATTTCATGGTAAGCAGTAACAGCATGAACGATATTGACTTGCCGGAACTGCGACATATTGCGGTGATGCCTGACGAGGTGTTGCAGTGCTTGGCTCCGAAAGCTGGTGGTATCTATATTGACGGTACACTCGGTGCAGGAGGACACGCTGAGTTGACAGGCAGGGCAATTTGGGAAGAGGAGAAAAAATGCGCAGTCAGGCTTCAGGAAAGTGCGGCGAAAGACGTCTCTGAAGTCCGAAGTCCGAAACCGGGGTTTGTCGTGGCGTTTGACCGCGATGCCGTGGCAGTGGCACACGCGAAACAACGTTTTGCCGGGACGAACGTTCGACCGTATCACGCGAATTATCGCGATGTGGCCATCGCCCTTGACCAGCTTGGAATTGAAAGTGTTGACGGCATGTTGCTCGACTTGGGACTTTCGAGTGACCAATTAGCCGACGAATCGCGCGGCTTCAGTTTTGACGCCGACAGCGAACTCGACCTGCGGTTTGACGCCAACGAAGGCAAGCCGATGTGGCAGTGGCTCGAATTCCTTGCGGAGGAACGTATTGCCGACCTGATTTACCGTTACGGTGAAGAACGTTACAGCCGCCGCATCGCGCGGGCGATTGTCGAACGGCGGAAATTCGGGACACCGCTACGAACGGCGGGAGAACTGGCGCAAATCGTTCGGCGTTGCGTACCGCATAGACCGGGTAAAACGCGGATTGATCCGGCAACACGCACATTTCAGGCCATGCGGATTTTCGTCAACGACGAACTGGGGGCACTTGAAGAATTTTTGAAGACGGCTCCGAAACGGTTGAAACCGGGCGGGCGAATCGTGATCATCAGTTTTCACTCACTCGAAGACCGGATCGTCAAGGTGGCCTTTCGCGACAACCCCATGTTGGAAGTCGTCACGCGTAAACCGGTTGAGCCAACGGAAGCGGAAATCGCACAAAACCCGCGCTCGCGCAGTGCAAAACTCCGCGTGGCTATTTCAGTGGCCGGTGGTCAATGATGAGTGGTTAGGTTTCTCAGAACAAACATTTGATCACTGGCCACTGCCAATAGCAATAGCAAGGATGCAAATATGACAGGGATGACAGACATCAGCCGCCACGGCGGCGACAAAAAGCATCGTGACGAACTTGACATCAAGGTCAAAGACGACGCGCTCGTTGATCCGCAATTGATCGGAGTGACTTCGAGTTATTTGGCGACGACTGACAATCTGGTCGATGACTCCGACGACGATGATGGTTGCGAAATCGGCGGGAGCGGTCCCGGCATGGCCGCGAACGTGGCGCAAACCGGTGTCAAGCTGCTCTTTTTCCCGTTGATTCTCGTGTCCAGGGGCGTCATGTCATTGAAGCATTTGCCGTGGTTGTTCGGACAAATTTGGCATGGCGTCAGGAATGCTCCCGCGTCACTCAAACACATCGGGACGGTCGTTCGCCAACTGTTTTCCGGTCGGATTGGCAAGGTGTTGGTCGTCATTGGCACCTTGACCGGCATCATCCGGGTTTCGCGGAACGTTGCGGCATTAGGGACATCCCTCTCGACGAAACGCAAGGTCAAACGGCTGGCCGCCGAAGAAGCGGCACTCGAATCGCAAATCCGTGCCGAAGAAGCGACAAAGCCAAATGCAACAACGGTTCACGTTCAACCCGGCGGCGGCCATCGCAGGGCAACGGCCACCGCGCAGTTCGCCCAGCCACAATCACAATCGCAACAACAGCCGAACACCATTGCAATCAACAGACAACAAAATCCACCCCAGACGGAATCACAGTCGGCCCCGACGGAACACGAAGAGCCGAAATTGCGAAAGAAACTCGGATTCGGCCAATTGAGCAAACTTGCAACTGCGTTCAAGCGTTCCGAACCGGTCACGCCACATGACGCTGCAACACCGAATGAAGACGGCTACGATCCTTTTGCGGCAACAAACAGCCGTTGGGGTGCGAAAAAGTCGATGCTGTTTGCGGCGGCATGTCTCATGCTACTCGTTGGTTGCCTTACGGTCGCCAGACAGGTCATGCAAAAAAGCGGTGGCGACGATATTGCGGCTCGTACTCAAGAGGAAGGAACGGACGACTCTTCCAATACGGATGCGAAAACACTGGAACCTGATTTGGCGTCTCCCAAGTCCGGTCCATATCCGCAAAACGAAATTGCGGGCGGCTCGGGCAGTTCCGGTTGGTTCCAGCAACTCACGGCAGCTTCATCTTCGGACAACGGTACTAACATGCCTGGTTTCCCGATTTCGACGGCACCCAATATGAACGCTGGAGCACTGGATGGCAATGACTACATCCAATCCGACAAGAGCAGTCTAAGATTTCAGGAAATGGAACAGTTTTCGCCACCCGCCATGCACAGCGAGTCAGATTACGGGACGCCGTCTGTTGTTGCCAACAATATGTTTGGCGGACAAAGCACTACAATGTCGGTTGATGTGCTTGATGATCCCAATGTGCCGGCTGTCGATAGCAATTGGGGTGCCAATAACACCGACAATTCATTTGCCGCAGTCAATCCGATTGTGCAGCCCGACGCGGGAGAGATGGGGTATGGCAACGAATATGCCACCGGAATCGGCACCACGTATCCCATGACAGATTACGGTGACCAACCGGAATTGTCTGCCGCGCCTTCGCCGCTGGCAGGAAATCCAGGCGGTTTCAGTCTGACCACAAACAATGACTTGCCTGTTGTTCCGGCTCAAACGGTGCCTGCAACAAATACGGCGTCAGCTTTCGCGTTGGGCGGAATGAATACAAGCGTCCCGGAGGCTGCGAGTGTGACTCCGCCGGAATCCAATCAATTTGCATTGGCGGCAACACCTCGTGTAACGCAGGATCGCGGCATCCCGACACAACCGGCGGAACAATTTGCCGCTGTGCAACCAATCGCGCAAACCGGCGTGTTTGATTTGACTTCGGCTGCCGCCGCGCCCGTGAGTGAGACTGCCGCTCCGCTGGCCAAGATTTTGAGAAATCCGCGAACACCCGTCGCGAACAGTAACGGCAACAGTATGAGCCTGGCGGCCGGCGGTTCGGCAACAGCAGGATCGTCAGGTATGATCACCAATCAAGATGAGCCGGACGGTTGGGAAACCATGTCCCCGGCACAACCCGCCCCCTACGAACCCCCGATTGCAGCCAACTCATTTCAACTCCAATCCGCCACCGTACCATCGGTCACGACACCACAAACGGTAACTCAACCTCTAGCGGAACAAAACCAATGGCCGTTGCAAGCACAATCGCAAACGGGCGGCATGTTTACTCTTTCGTCCGGCGAACCGTCATCCCAACCCGCGTTTCAGATTGCAAATGTTGAACCGGTTGTCGCACCAGTTACGCCAATGGTGCAGCCGACTGTGCAACCAATCACAATGCCAACAGCGCAATCCCAGGCCGTAGTAGCCAACAACACCCAAGCGACATCGCCGCTTTCCATCGCGGCACAAGAAAGCATCGGCGGCATCGTCTCACCGACTCAACATATCGCGGCCATTCCGATGGTTTCGACCGATACGCAAGCGAATCCCACTGCACAATACACGCCGCCGGTCGTGGTGAATGCGGATACATCGCCCCGGTATTCGGCGCAAACCCAAACGTTGCAAGGCGTGCAAAGTGTCCCGCAACAGCCTGGCTCGCAAATGGCGGCAACACAACCCGTCTCCAACGGCCAAGCCAGCGTTTACATCGTTCAGCCGGGCGACAATATTTACAAGATCGCCAAACAGGAATTGGGAAACGTCCGGCGTTACCGAGAAATTTACGACCTGAACCGCGACCGGATTCCCATCGGCCAGGACACACTGACCGCCGGAATGGAATTATTGCTTCCAACAGCACTGTAAGGCTTTTGGCAGGCAATATTGAGACAAGATTTACAGGATGATTAGGATCGAGGGGCAAAAGAATTTCCCTTGATCTTGAAAATACTTTACTAAAAAACGAACTT
>WRMR01000246.1 GCA_009776995.1 Planctomycetaceae bacterium
AATGTCGCCAACAGTGGCTGGCCGATGGTTCAGGGACGTTTCGCGACCACATTCGGCCACAATCCTTATGCCGACTGCCAGCCTTACACGGTCGGCATTTCGGGACACATCGGTGAATTGGCTTATGATTACGCCAATGTCGGCCGTCGCCGTCACGAAACCTGGTCGGCCAACTTGGATGTCGAGGTTCCGCTCACCACGCGCTTGCGTTTGACCACCGAGCTTTACACCGGCACGAACCTTGCCACAATGCTGGCGGGAATCGACCAGGGAATTGACTTGTTCTCGCCCGGTTCAGGAGCGTTGAACCCGCGTTCGGCGGATGCCCATGGCGGCTGGATCAACCTGAATTTCAAAATGACGAAAAAATTTCAGATGAACGCGGGCTATTGCGTCGAACGCATGAGAGACATGATCGGCAGCGCACCGATCAGCGGAAACGAATACTCCGCAAGAGACAAAAACCAGATGTTGTATCTTAACGGGATTTACAACTGGACCGACCAGTTCCTGACCGGCCTTGAAGTGAGCCAATGGCGAACCGACTGGCACAGATATCATTCGGGTACCGGAACGATCACCGCCCTTGAACCCGGGGAAACAACGCGAATCGATTTTTTAACGAAATACTCCTTCTGATCCTCCAAGATGGATTGAGTGTGTAAGCGACTGAGGTTTCATCATTTTGGTCACTTACGGCTGTTTTTACTTTGCAGGCAAAAACCCCGAATCGCGGCAACGCGTGACGGGGTTTTCGCTTTCTTGATCGTGTGCAACCCGAGATTGTTGTGAAGTTTACTGTCTCACGCCAATCATCTGGTATTTTAAGCAGAGTAGCAGCCGGGAACGTAAGTGACCGGTTCAACGGTACCGCCCCAAAAAAAACCGTCGCTTACGCTCCGGGTTACTGTTTTAGAATCACTTTCTTGGCGTTGTGCAGTATAATTTTGGCGTTATTTCAACAGAAACCAAGAATCAAACTTTTTTGGGCTTTCAAATACCATTGCGACGGAGTACAATAATTTACTGCTCATGGAACGAAAAAAACTCTGCACCTGGAATAGCCGGATGCCTCCCAAGAAAAAACACAACGAGATTTGGCGGCCGCTCTACCCTTTCCGGTCGCACTATCACAATGTCAACGGTTTCCGAATACACTACCTTGACGAAGGACGCGGTGCGTCGATCCTGTTTGTGCATGGCAATCCGACCTGGTCGTTTTACTGGCGCAATCTCGTCATTCCGTTGCGCAAAAATTATCGTTGCATTGCGGTCGATCACATCGGTTGCGGACTTTCAGACAAACCAGTTGAAAAGACGTATCCCTTTACCTTGCAGCGACGGATCGACGACCTGTGTGAACTGATCGGGCGACTCAACATGAAAAACATCACGCTCGTCGCGCACGATTGGGGCGGTGCCATCGGCATGGGGGCCGCGTGTCAACTGCCGGAGCGTTTCTCGCGATTCGTGCTGATGAACACAGGTGCCTTTCTCAGTACGCGATGCCCGTTACGGATACGCGCATGTCGCACACCGTTTCTGGGGCGATTGGCCGTGCAGGGACTCAACGCATTTGCGGTCGCGGCAACGAAAATGGCCATTTCCAACCGTAAGAACATGACCCACGCGGTGCGTGCCGGGCTACTCGCCCCGTACAACACCTGGACCAACCGACTGGCCATTTACCGCTTTGTGCAGGACATCCCGTTTTCGCCGAAGCATCCGAGTTATGCAACTTTGCTTAACATCGAAAAGCAACTGCCGATGTTTTGCGACAAGCCAATTTTGTTGCTCTGGGGAATGCAGGACTGGTGTTTTACGCCGGATTTTTTGAAACGGTTCCTGCAATTTTTCCCTGACGCCGAAACGCACCGTTTTGATGATGCCGCCCATTACATCGTCGAGGACATCCCCGAACGTGTCGCAACGGCAATTGAAGAATTCTTGAAGAATCATCCTGCGGTGTAGCGGGTTCACCATTGATAGACGAATCCGATGCCGGTTGTTCGTGATTCGACGATCGGGAAAACGGTCAGGCCGCGCGGGAGCAGTTGGTATTCCGTCCTGGAAACGGCACGGCAGGACAAGTACGCCAGATACCAGCCTAGCAGACATTGCGAAAAATAATGCTTGTCATCGTTGAACCGGCTCCAGGCGGTCAGGGTTGAGCAGGTATAAAAGCCTGTTTTGAGCCAGAAATTGTCACTCATTTGGGCAAGCGTGATCAACGGCAATGCGCCGACAAACGCATGGCCGCTGACGCCATTGGCATGGACAAACGGTTGCCAGTGCGAAGTGGGGTTCAGGGAATTGGGGCGACCTGCTCCAATGAGTATTTGACTCACTAACATCGTTGGTGTGCCGACAAGATAAGCTCTTGTCGTTCGTGACGCAAATTCGCCCAACACCGAACCTCCCCGGGTATCAAAAAAATGAATCCGGTCCGCTATTTTTTCGCTGTAGTAAAGAACACTGACAGCCGCAACAGGTGTAATCGCCCAATGAGCTCCCATGTCTCTGACCCCGGCACTCCCTTCGTTCAGCGCACTCGAACGAATATGGTTTTGATACCAATTTCTCAGGTTTTGATCCACGGACGAGTTGGAAATGACGGCATGAACTCCATATCCGACCAGGAGGTTTGTGAAATTCTCACGCGAATAAAAATTTCGGAAGTCGGAACGAATTTTGCCCAATTCGCCTTTCGTCCGGCAAAAGCAACCGGAAGGCCAGGTTTCGGAAGGATCAATCCGGGTTGCCTCAACGATCTGAGGTTTGCTTCGATTGAAAGATTGACAACGAGGAAATGAAAAATCCCATCGAGGCGGTTCTGACGGCTCTTGGTTGCATAATAGGATTGTCCTGGAATCCCGTGTTATGGTCAAATTTTCTGACGCAACAGGAGGGAATTCATCCATGTCGGTGTCTGCAAATGAACGGGAATAACCCGGGGGTGGAATGAAAACAAAAGATGGTGTTGTACCATCATATTTTGGTTGCCCGAACGTCAAGGGTTGAGTATCATATCCGTTTGACATGGAAACCGCTTGAGGAGTGTGGTACTGTCCCATCGCTTTTTGTGGAAAACCTGCGAACAGGAACAGAACGGCCAATGCACAACATAACAGCCCGAACAGCAAGTAAACGAATACTCCGAACCCGGCACCGGCAAGAAAAATGGCTGCCCAGGCAGTGTCAATCGCAAACGCACGGTTCACCACGACATCGCCGATATGTTCCATTGCCGCCATGACGGCAATGAGTCCGAAAAACCGGCTGTACTCGTGTCGAATGACGATTTTCCAGGAAAACGGAACGTCGGGACGTTGCCAGCGGAAATGCCTCAAAAAAAAGGCAGGTGTTCGCTCCGCCCAGTTCCGGTAGTCGGCTCCAAATTGTTGTTCAAGATGAACCGTTTCGTCTTTGATGATTTCCTGATAATACAAAATGAAGAAGATGATATAGAGAAGGACAAGCCACCACGTGTGCAAAAACAAGACGGGAGCCAATCCCAAAAAAAAGTTTCCGGCGTAAAGCGGGTGCCGCAATAGCGAATAAATCCCTTTCGTCAGAAGAACGTCTGAACTTCGTTGAGGCGTGTAACCGATGGCCAACGCCCGAATCGCAAATCCGGCCAACGCAACAAGAAGGCAACCTGACTCCAGCAAAACGTCATACAAATGGCTGTCCCAGGGATATTTGAAATGGAATAAAACTGGAATGGCAATCAAAAGAAACAATCCCGGGAGATATGGCCGCCATCGAAGCAACCCATATTCGAGTATTAATTTTCCCATATTCTGATGTAGCATAAATACGTATGTTTTTCTCACACGGAAACAAATTCAATGAAAATGAAGCATTTGTGTTCGTTGGATAAAATGCTATAATGTCAATTGATATTGCAATACTCAAACAGTCAACAGCAGAAAGTTGAATAATGACATAACATTATTATTCACAATATGTTATGTATGAATAAAAGCGGAAGTTTTTTTGAACAAAGGAGAGTCGAAGTTCATGGGTGGGGCATTTTCCTGCGTTACTAAGGGAATACGATGAAACACCCTTAGTAACCGGGAAATCCCACCCGGAATCACTTGAACACCTCCACCTGTTTCCTCCGTTTCCGATTTTAGCGTTGACAGTTTGATTACAATATTTGCACTGGAATGTTACGAAATTCTCAATTTCCAATCAATACGGTTTGAGTCGGAAAGCCAAAAAATTGACTTGTTCGGAAACCCCGAAATGTAATTGCCCATTTTTCCAAAAATCGACAATATGGGTAGTATGAGCAGGATTTTTTTGAGTTTCCGAACAAGTCTAATGAAAGAAATTTGCACCATGACTTTTGTGAAAACGTTTTTGTGTTGCGTATGCTGCTTGTGTATCGTTTTCCTGAGCGGTTGCCGACGGGAGAAAACGCCCGACGTCAACGCCGATGCGGAAGCTCAACGCACGGCCATGGAAGCCCGGTTTGCCGAATTTGACGCGAAGGCCGCCGCACTGCCATACACACCGGTTGAGACAACGGAAGACGGGCTACTGATATTGGCCGACGCAAATTTCATGGAAGCGGTCGATCAGGGTGGTGTTCTCGTCGTCGATTTCTGGATGGACGACTGTCCGCCCTGCGTGGCAATGGAGCCTGTTATCAAAGGATTGGCCCGTCTTTACGCGGGCAAAATTCGCTTCGGCAAGTTGCACTTCAACAGCAATATGCTGATGACGGAAAAATATCAGGTGCAAGGCTTCCCGACATTTGTCATTTTCATTGACGGCAAACTCGCTGGCATGTTGACGGGCGGGCAATCACCGGACAGATTCCAAATGGTCCTCGATCAAGTCCTGCTCGACCACCAGGCGAAAAACGAACCGTAATCTCTTCTCATGTGGCACCGGGCGTCCAGGATGATCCGGTCATTGCGTTGCGCTTTGCTCCCGGCTGACATTGATTTTGTTTATTTGAACCGGCGCAACAGTGTTCCGTTGTCGGCGACGTCGAAGAAGGCGCGGAACGGGTTGCAGAATCCCGCGAGCATTCCGCCTTGCGGCTGGTAAACCAGTTGCAGGGAAACATCCCAGCTTTCGCGTGACGGTGACTCGTGCGAATGTCCGCCCCGGGGAACGAGATAAGACAGCGAATTTTTGAGTGCCCATTCGTTGGACAAAGGGATACCATATTCGGCACGGACAATGAAATCGCCAAATTCCGTTGCCCCGCCGGCCAGAGAACCTTCGCCACAGTTGGCGAAATATTTTTTGATAAACAGCGTGTGGTAATCCACGACACGCACTCCGACTCGTTGGTTCACGTTTGCGTGACGGTTATGCAGCCAAACCGAGTCGTTACGCATCCCGAACGCACCGCGATAACCAAATTCGACCCCGTACATGGTGCCGTAAGAAAGTTCGGCACGCAACTGTTCCAGCTTGTATTTGTCGTAATACTCATCTGACATCGCGTCATAAACGGCACCAAGACTGAACGGGGTACAGCCGATGTTGCGCTTGAAAACACCGAATGTCCCGAAATACTGATCGCGGGTGTTGCGACGCCAGGCGGAACCATCGTCCCAGCCGGACGGGTAAGCCTGAATGGCGCGAACCCCTGCCTGAAATCGCACGGGCAACATCGAGGTCGAGGGCGAAGCCCAATTGAGCGTTTCAGTAAAGCCGAAGGCACCGCCGCTGGTCCCACCATTTTGAAATTCGAGCGGGCTTTTGAAACCTGTACCGCCGAAACTGATAGTCAGGTTTTCCCAGGCGTTTGAGCAAAGGATGTGACTGAACACCCCCGAAACCAGGCCATGCGTCGGCGGACGGGCACCCGGGTAACCGCCGTAACCATACATGCCCTGTCCGTAGCCATAATAGCCGTTCGCCGCATACATTCCGTCGTTGCTGATCCCTTGGCCGTACAAGTTGCCGGTGTAAGGATTTCCGTAAATGTCACTGTATTCCGGGATTCCGTACAGGTCTTCCGACGTGTAGGCCGAACTGTAACCGCGATTGAGTTGCCGGGGCAACGTTTCGTAGGTTCCATAGTTTTGTATTGACTGCGTGTCATCCCATTCGATTTCATCCGCTTGCGAGTAGGCATTGACAATACCACTGCTGTTTGTGACGGCTCTGGGTATCGGCGGAGGTTCAGGAAGTTTTGTCGAGGGCCGGGTGGTGATGGTCGGCGTCATTCCATCCGATTCATCGGTAATAATTCGCCCGGGTCCCTGGTAGGTCGAAGTCTGCGGTGACGTCTTTTCGATGGAAGCCAATCGCGGAATACTGCCCTGGGCAAGCTGGACGCTCGGCAAGGTGACTTTGCTGGACGCCCATTCGGCGTCACTCTGGTATTGTGTATCCTGGTATTGCGCCAAAATGACGCCGTTATCCGGAGTTGCGCCGCCGACAGGCTGGATGATCCCGGTCGCTTGACGTTGCCCGTTCGCGTCATCGGGCGAAGCAATTGCGGGTAACGGTTGCGGAACGAAACCTTCGGTTTGTATCAACCTTTTCGGAGTCAGTGTTCTTGCCGGGCGAGCGTCCTCCATATCGGCAATCTCTTCAAAAACCTGTGCGGACACACAGGTTACCGCGACGAACACCCCCCAAAAGACCAATCCCAAATGGGTCAAACAGCGCAAACGAACAAAAGTCTGTCCTGTTCCGAAAATCATAGCTCTCATCATGTCAACCCTTTGTCGTCCCTGACTTGGGGGATCGTCAATCATTATTCCACATGGCTTGTCATGCGGCCGCGTTTTTTGGTATAAAAACGTACACAGACCCGGCAAAAATCCGAGTGCGGGGGAGTATAGGAAAAAAAATCTTTCGGGAAAAGGGCAAAATGAGAATTTTTTGGAGGCAGTAACTTTTTAATTTACGTATGCTCGGGGCAATTTGGGAATACATTCAAAACCAACATGCAATCCTACGGGATAATCTCTTGGTTTCTTCTTGGTTTTATGTCAACCGTACTGCCTGCGTGGTGTTTTCGATGCAGGCAGTACGGTTATTTTCTAGCTTGAAATTCAAAATGATTCACGATGGAGAATTGAAATGAGACACATCGTTTTTCTCGTGCTGTGGTGCTGTTGTTTGAGTTGTTTATCCGGCTGTGGTGGCACAAAATTGCCTGAGGATTTTCCCAAAGTTCATCCCATGACCGTGACTGTAAAGGATGGTACGACGCCGCTTTCCGAAGTGCGACTCATGTTTTATCCGGCAACCACGGGTTCCGGTGCCGCTTATGCTTCCTCCGGTTCGACCGATGTAAACGGGGTTGCAAAAATCAGAACGGCGCAAGGCAGTTTTTCCAAAGAAGGCATACTTTGCACTCTGCACTCTGCATTCTGCGCTTTGCACTTTGCACTTTGCACTTTGCACTTTGCACTTTGCACTTTGCACTTTGCACTTTGCACT
>WRMR01000247.1 GCA_009776995.1 Planctomycetaceae bacterium
AAAAGTCTTAACGTTAGTCAAAAAAGTCCTAACGTTAGTCAAAAAAGTCCTAACGTTAGTCAAAAAAGTCCTACCGTTAGTCAAAAAAGTCTTAACGTTAGTCAAAAAAGTCGTGCCGTTAGTCAAAAAAGTCTTAACGGAAGTCAAAAAAGTGATCCGTGGATCATCTGAACGAAAAAATTATTTGCACAAATATCGTTCTGTGATTATGGCAAAATTTGTCACCGGATGGTCGTTTTCGACCACTATTTCTTTGAACGGTGAAATAGCACACGGATGATACAGATGGCGCACATCTGCGCAAATCTTGTATCATCCGTGTTATCTGTGTGCCTCGTATCAACAACATCAATCCCATTTCAGCCATGACCACACAAATATCCTTTGAAAACAACCGCGAAGCCTTTGGCGAAATTGTCCGGCAATATCAGAACATGGTTTCGGCGGTAACGTTCAGCATGACGGGCAATTTGCAGCAAAGCGAGGATTTGGCGCAGGAAACATTCGTCACGGCGTGGCAGAATCAGCAGGAACTCCGCGATCCGGCGAAACTTCCGGCGTGGCTGTGCGGCATTGCCCGGAACCTGTCGCGGAATTGGCTGCGCCGCACCGAAAAGGAACGGCAAGCCGGAAGCGGCAAGTCCCTTGACGATCTGCCGGTCGGGTTGTCTGATATGGCAACGCATCCCGATCCCGCCGGGAAACTCGAACGCGAGGAGCAGGCCGCCTTGCTCTGGGCAACGCTCGAAAAAATTCCGGAACGGTACCGCGAGCCGCTCGTGATGTTTTACCGTCAGAATCAGGCGGTGGCCGAAATCGCGGCTGCCCTCGAAACGTCGGAAGACAACGTGCGCCAGCGTCTTGTGCGAGGCCGTGCGTATCTCAAAGAGGAGGTGCAACAACTCGTCGAATCGGCACTCGAAACACTGCGGCCGGACACGGGTTTCACGCTGGCGGTTCTCGCGGCACTCCCGGCCATTGCCGTTCCCGCAGCGGCAACGGGGGCAACGGGGGTCACGACGGTGACAACCTCGGCAACCGGAAGCGGTGTTGTCGGAAAAGGCTTTGGTTTGGCGGGCGTCGGAGTTCTCGCCTGGCTGGTCGGCGCAATCTGGATCGCGTTTGTTTCCATCGTTGTCCCCATCGCGGGCCTTTGCGCGGCCGTGTTTGGAAAAACCGGGCCGCTCCATCAAATCCGTAATTCGCCAACCGTGCGAAGCCGCCGGTTCATGATCATCCAGGGGCAATCGACTGCCGGCTTTGCAATATTTCTCATGGGAGCGTATTTCTTCATCGCGAATATCCCCAGCGAGCAACTCTCGTTCCAGGCAAAAACCATTTGCATAAGCGTACTCGCACTCTTGTTCTTTTACAACATCTTTTTGGGTGCGTGGTTCTCGAACAAAATCTGGCGGAAAATCATTGAGCAGGACCTCGGGAGATTGCCTGCCCCCAAGCGGTCTCTCGAACAATCACGGCTTTCCACACGGTCACTGCGATGCAATTTTGTAATGACGTTTGCTCTCGTTGGAAGCGGGGTTTATGGCATTCTCCGGTTTCAGTGGGATGTTTATCAAAACCTCCCGCACCCGTTATTGCGATACATGATGTTCGGCTTCGGTCTTTTGCTTTTTTTGCTTGTCCTGGTATTTTTTGTGTTCCTGTATCTTCGCGGGATGCGGATGGCATCGGAGAAAGGCTTGGAGGAGTACCCGCCGGTCATCCCGAATATTCTGGACGTGGTACTGCTCAAAGCGGAAATGCCGAACGACCAATCGACGCTCCGCGCCCGCATCGGCAACGACATGATCGGCATCGGCATCCTGGTGACCGGTGTTTCCGCGCCGCCGACCATGCTTGGTTTGATGCAGCCCAACCCGTGGGCCGGTTATGTCATCATCGCCGTCACGATTCTCGGTTTCCTGATCTTCACGAAGTTCGTCGCCGGAAAACCGAAAGTCCGCCACATCGGCTGGGCGGTCACGAGCTTTTTCTACATGTTCTTTTATGGCTGGCTTCACTGGTATGCCCTCCGCGAGCCGCTCGCGGAATTTCCCGAAATGCAATTGGCCGTGTTGTTTGCTTACGCCCTGTTCTTTTTCAGCGGTATCGCCGGAGTTCTCGGCTACATTGGCCTGTTCGAGAAAGAGCTCAATAAAAAGTTCGGAACCTCAAAGGAAGAGGAAAAGTGAACCCTTTTTTTATCCCGTTATTGCACTGCGATTCATTCCGGCTTTCGTTCTTGCGGCACACTTTCCGGTGAAAACCGACTTGGATATGATTCCCGGTCGTCCTGCCGGGCGATGCAGCCGCACAGAGATCGGATGGCCACCTGAACCGGCCATTTTGGACTCGCGCCAAAACAAGATGTTCGATTAATCAGAGCCGCGATCATAAACCAAGTTGCAATCTTACGATTACGACTTGGAATGCGATTGCTCTCACTGCGGTTGCGGCGATATTTTGATGACCACTTCGGTTTCGGCGATGACCTGCCCGGATTCGTTGCGGAGGGTCAGTCGGAGGGTGTGTTCGCCGTTGTGATCGTTATTGTGATTGCCGTTGGCGTCGGGGACAGCGGTGAAATCGGTTTTGTATTCGCGGTATTCGCGTGCGCCGACGAATCCGAGGAAGAGCGTCGAGCCGGTGGGGATGGCTTCCTGTTGCAGGCCGTCGTCGTACCCGACCGTCAACAGCAGTTTGGCGTTCTTCGCGTCGAGATTACCGACGCCGATCCGCACGGGAAAGGTTTCGCCGGGTTCGACCGTTTCCGGTGCCGCCGCCTGGATCATGCCCAGCTTGTACTCTTCGAACGGAAACTGCCGCGCACAAATCACGTTCTCCGCCAAATCCGTCGCGGGAAAGTCACTGTCAAGCGCGAGTTGGTGCTCTTTCCGTTCGGGCAAATCAGGTGGTGGTCCAACACCGGAACCACCTCCCATCGCACTCATTCCATCCATCATCATACCACCACTCGGCGTCATCCCCATACTTCCCATCGCACCCATTCCACCCATCATCATGCCATCGCTCGGCATCATGCTACCCATCATCACATCACTTGAACCACCTGGTCCTTCCGGTACCGGTATGAAACGAATTCCCATATCGATGATTTTGTAATCGCCTTTGATGCCGGGGACGGACCAAAGAGGCCGATAAGTGACAGGATCAAACACCTGGGCGGCTGTTCCTTCCTTGAGCATGGAACCGTTCTGCCGATTAATAAAAACCTCAGGCGGATTCATTGAAAACATCGGGGAACGTTCCATTGTTTCACCGACAATCTCAGCGTTTCGCGGCCAGTACGATTGCTCCATCCTCACGGCATTGAGTTCATCTTGTTTATCCCGGAGTTGTTGTTGTAACTGTTTTTCGTTATCCAACAACTCATTGATTCGCATGACGACACTGTTGTAAGGGCCGCCATACTCATATTCCTGGCGGATAAAACCCACGATTTGAAAAAGCATCATCTGGGACGCAATAAGATTGATCGCAAGAAACACCGCCGTCAATAAAACTCCCCATTTTGCCAATGGTGTGTCCTGTGTGATGTCGGGTGCCTTCACGTAACGATGTTGCCGGAACCAGCCCAGACAACTGAAAGCAACGAAAAACACCGAGTAAAACAACAGGAAAAACAGAAGAAATCGGAAGACCCGATCAATATCATTCGGAGATACCTCAGTATAGCAGAAAACAAGCCAGATGGTGATCATCAGAAAAACGCCAATTCCATATTTGGCCATTAATTTCCACGGACTGACGGAAACCCGCCTGATGTGATTGGGTTTCAGGAGATATGCCGTAATGCAATAAACGACATGGATTCCCAAAAACAAGTTGAACCATGCCGTTGCGCCGCCCACAAGCCTGCACCAATCCCATTGCTTCTGATGGGTCAAAGGTTCTGAAATCAAAATCATGAGCAGCGTCAACAGAGCCATTGCAAACATCAGCATCATGGCTCTGTGGTAGCGGTAGAAGTTGATGTAAATTTCTTTCGTGTTGGGCTTGGGTTTGCCGTCGCGTTGAAATTCGGGGCGGAGGAACCCGGCCAGCGTCTGTTCGAGGTCGGGCATCGCGTCACTTATCGCGGCGGTGGCCGACGCGAACGCCTCCTTTTCACTCTTGCCCTGACCGATGGCGTCGGCGATGCGGTCGCGCAGGTGGTCGGCCATCTCCTCTTTTTGTGCCTGAATCTCCGGCACGTCCCGGAATTTCGCAAACGTCTGCTGAATATAACTGTCAATGCGATCCATTGGGGGACTCCTTTTGAAGTGGTCAGTGGTTCAGAACTCAATCAGCATATCGATCATTTTTCTGGCAAATTCCCATTCCTCCCGGTTGCTCTGGTAGAGCTGTTCGCCGGCCGGCAGGATTTTGTAGTAACGGCGGCGGCCGCCCTGCGATTCCTCGTCGCCCCAATAGGACGCGATGGCTCCCTGTTGCTCCATGCGGCGCAGCGAAGCGTACATCGACGGCTCTTTCAGCTCGTACTGCCCTCCGCTGCGCTCGATGATCAGTTTGAATATCTGGTAACCGTAACGGTCACCCTCGGTGAGCAGACGCAGAATCATCGTGTCAATGTGACCGCGGATAATGTCGCTGCTGATCATTTTTCTTGGCTCTGGTGACATGAGATGAGGGGGTGAAGGGACATGTCTTTTCACGATTCCTGATTCACTGTTGCCGCATTCTATCAGATAAAGCAATGTGTGTCAATGTAGTTTTTCAGGCAAAGTAAATTTTTTACAAATATTTTCGGCCAAGTGTTATTTTCAGAATGTAAGCCTTTGAAACAAATGATGTTAAGAAGAAGGCAGGAAAAGTCTGATTCAAGCACCGAAAACCATTCTTACATCAACGTGGCTTGTTTCGCCCTTGAGAATCCAGGATGATCGTGCTAAAATCATGCTCAAATTGAATCATGGGTTTTGTTTCCAGGTTTTTCACCACGAAGGATTGGATTTTTTGCAGAGAACGCTGAAGGCGCAGAGACTTTTTAACCAATCATCTCTTTGCCGCTCAATGCGATTCGCTTGACGCATTTGCAGACGCCTTGAAACAGGCCGCTTCCCTTATTCGTTTTTGTCCCTGCTGCGGAGATACCGCCAATGAAACTGCTCAGTTGGAACGTCAACGGCTTGCGGGCCTGTCTCGGCAAGGGTTTTCCTGATGCCATGCGGGAACTCGATGCGGACATCATCTCCCTGCAGGAAACCAAAATGCAGCAAGGGCAGGCCGAGGTCGCACTCAATGGCTACGCCGAGTTTTGGAACAGTGCCGTCAAAAAAGGCTATTCCGGCACGGCGGTTTTTACCCGGCACGAACCGATCTCCGTGTCCTGTGGCATCGGCCAGGCGAAACACGATCAGGAAGGCCGTGTTCTGACGCTGGAATTTAAGAAATTCACGCTTGTCAATGTTTACACGCCGAACTCACAGCCGGAACTTGCCCGGCTGGATTACCGCATGGAATGGGAAGACGCCTTTCGTGCATATCTTGAAAAGCTGGACGCGAACAAACCGGTTATTGTTTGCGGCGACCTCAACGTGGCGCACGAGGAAATCGACCTCAAAAATCCCAAAACCAACCGCCGGAACGCCGGGTTTACCGACGAGGAGCGAGGAAAAATGACCGAACTGCTGGCCGCCGGTTTTTGCGATACATTCCGGCGGATGCACCCCGGCCTGGAAGGGGCATACACGTGGTGGAGCTACCGCAGCAATGCGCGGGACAGGAACATCGGGTGGCGTATTGATTACTTTTTGGCGTCCGAACGCCTCATGCCGAAAGTCGAAGAAACCGCGATTTACCCCGACATTTTGGGCAGCGACCATTGTCCGGTCGGCTTGACGCTGAAAATGGCGAAACCGTAAATTCGTGTCCAGTACCTAATTCACCAATTGCACAGGAACGGCGGCGCGTTCAAAATCTTCGGCGGCAAACGGCAAGACAGGATGCAATTGGGCCGCGACCGCGATCAGGTTTTCCGGGAAACGTTCGCGGCGATTGTTGTAGGTTTCGACGACGTCATTGTAATAATGCCGGGCCAGGGCGATTCGTTGCTCCGTTTCCGTCAGGTTGTGGTGCAATGACAGAAAGAGCGTGTCCGACTTGAGATCGGGGTAACTTTCCGCCAGAGCCACAAGGCGGTTGGCACATCCCCTGGCGTCAGCACCGTTTTCAACGGCGTCAATGGCCGACTGATTGCGAAGGAGTGCGAGAGTTTCCTGCGTGTCGCGTTCGTGGTGCTGCATCCCTTCAATGACGCGGACGATTTGCGGAATCAGGTCATAACGCCGCTTGAGTTCGACGTCGATATTGGCCATTGCCATTTTGACGCGGTTTTTCAGCCCGATGAGCGAATTGTAAACTATCCAGAACCAGCCGGTTCCCCAAATCAGAAGCATGGTACCGCCCATTGCCGCCGGGACGCCGATGACAACGCGAAGATCGCTGGCCTGTTGCACCATGACGATTCCGGCGAGTGTCGGAATGAGTACGGCAAGCAGTCCGAAACACCAGAATTTCCAAAGTCCCCATGCCCGATGCGATTCTTCCGTCGAAGTCGAAATCACGAACAGGGGTGCCGTCAGATCATACGCGATTTCCGCAGCAACGCAATCGTCGCGCACGCGTGATTGTCCGACAACATAGAGCGGCTGGTGGAGCAAAATCGCCTGTTCGGTAAAGGAACGTTTGCCTGTGGAGTTTGCGATGGCAGTGGCGGGGCCTTTGGCATAATAGAGCGGGTCGCGTTTGGAACAGGTGTGGCTGAAAACGTTTTGGGAATGAATTTCGGCTTTTCGGGGATCAATCCGCACCACGCCGAGGTCGTCCTGTAAGTAGAACAAACCGGATTCACCGCCGGACGCAACGGTCGTCCAGCCGCTTCGGGTCTGGGTTGTCTTGCCGGTTCTGACGGTCCGCGACCAGTGTTCCTGCACGTTCCAGACATACATGACGCAACGCTTGCCCGAAAGATAGCCTGTCAACAGCGACTCCGACTCCGCTGTGCCTTTCAGTTCGACCAGGCCGATAAAGACGCCGGCGGTTTTCGAGGTCGGCAAATCCTCCAGCAACCGCCGCCGTTTCAAGGCGGAGAGGGACGCCCAAAGCAATACGCCCAGCAAAAAAACGACAACAGTGATGATAAGAAATGGTGCCATGTTTGACCTCGACGTGTTGTTGATCCGATGTCCCTGGATTGTACGTCATGCCGCCGTGAGCGTCAACACAACCGCCATGATCCGGGAGGCTTGAGGCCATATTTGTTTCGTTGTATGGTTCCGCGTTCATCACTGACGGAAAAAACAGAATCCGTGGCAATCAGACACGTTCGAGAACCTCCATGCACAATTCCAAATACGCTCTTGCCCCGCGACTCCGC
>WRMR01000248.1 GCA_009776995.1 Planctomycetaceae bacterium
AGTAGATCGCAAAACGCAAAACGCAGTACGTGGAAAGGAAACCGGAAAACCGAACTCTGCACTCTGCGTTCTGCACTCTGCGCTCGTCCGAACGGCGAACCGTCTGGTCATCTGCAAATTTCCGGTTGTCCGACTGTACGTCTTTCATATCAACTGGTAAAATGTCCGTGCGAGAGCATTTTTGGAATGCTAGGATTCTCCGAGGCGGCGAATTATGCTGAATTTTTCATCAGGCGTCAACAGATGTTCAGATATTTTCTTGTTGCGTTCGGGATTTTTTGTATTGTTATTCCTGTACCAAAACAAAAAATGGTGAGATACCAGGAAGATTGGAAAAACGTTGTTGACTTTATGGCCTTTCAACATTAGTTTGGTATATAGGTAAAATGCGCGAAAGTACGCACTCGCTGAAGGTCTGACGCCAAAAACAAAATATTACAGGATCAAAAATCAATGGGCAAACGATTAAATTACTTGGGAATATTGCAGAAAAAGGGAGTTGCGAGCGTCGCGCAAATCAAAGAAGCCCAGGAAATGTCCATCAAAACCGGGCGGACAATCTCGGACATCCTCATCCACTTGGGTTATGCGACGAGCGAAGACATCGCCCAGGCATTGGCGGTGGAATATAATAAGGAGTACGTTGACCTGGCCGAGATGATGATTCGTCCGGCTGTTGTCGAACAGATTGCCGAGTCGCTTGCCCGTGAAAACACGATCATGCCCTACGATGAAGATGGTGAGGTGCTTCGGGTTGTGGTCAGCGATCCCAATGATTTTGAAACAATCAACAATATTCGATTTTACGTCAACCGGCCCATCGAAATTGTTCTGTCCACCCGTGAAGGGATCAATGAGGCGATCAACCGGCATTACAGCCAGGTGATCGGGCAGAGCACCGACTCCATGATGCAGGAAATGACCGATACGGCCATTGACTTTACGTCGATTGAATCGGACGTGGCCAGTTCGGATGGCGGTGCCGATGGCGAAAGTGAAGGCCCCATTGTTCGCCTTGTCAGTCATCTTATATCAGAAGCCGTGCAGTTGCGGGCATCCGATATTCATGTGGAGCCGTTTGAAGACCGCGTGAGAATACGGTACAGAATCGATGGCATGTTGGTTGAGCGGGACAAAATTCCGAAACGTTTGCAACTGCCTTTGATTTCACGTATCAAAATTCTTGCGCGACTTGATATTGCTGAACGACGGCGTACTCAGGACGGGCGAATCAAGCTGACTTTGGGGGACAAGGAACTTGACCTTCGTGTGAGTGTTGTGCCGACCAGCCACGGTCAATCGGTGGTCATGCGTATTCTCGACAAAGATAATATTCGTGTCAATTTGACGCATCTGGGATTTTCCGAGCGTGATTATCAACGTTTTCATCAATTGATCCGACGTCCGAACGGCATTATTCTGGTGACGGGCCCCACAGGTTCCGGTAAGACGACGTCACTTTATGCTGCGTTAAATGAGTTAAATACGCCGACCAGAAAAATTATTACTGCGGAAGACCCCGTGGAATATTATTTGCCGGGAATCAATCAGTGTGAAATACGTCACAATATCGGGCTGGATTTTGCCCGCGTCATTCGTTCGATGTTACGTCAGGCACCAAACATTATTCTTGTCGGTGAGATGCGTGACTTGGAAACAGCCCAGATGGGAATTCAAGCATCATTGACTGGACACTTGGTTTTCAGTACATTACATACGAACGATGCGCCCGGTGCTATTACACGTCTGGTTGACATGGGAGTACCTCCCTATTTGGTGTCCAGCTCGGTGATCGGCATCATGGGACAGCGTCTCGTCCGCGTGAATTGTCAAAAATGTAAAAAACCTTATACCCCCGCTGACGCTGAACTTCAAGAAACAAGAATCACACCGGAAATGGTATCCAAAGCGACTTTTATGAGAGGGAAAGGCTGTGGTTATTGTAACGGTAAAGGTTATCGCGGGCGAATGGCCATTTTTGAACTCATGGTGATGACCGCGAAAATCCGTGAAATGACGTTCCTTCAGGCAAGTACGGTGGAAATCCGAAAAGCCGCCGTGAAAGAAGGAATGACAACACTTTTTGATGACGGAATCAAAAAAGTGTTGCGCGGAATCACAACCGTTGAGGAAGTCATGCGCGTGGCACGCCTTGAGGAATAGTATCAGTTGAATTGTATCGATGTTTTTTGAGCAATTTACAAATTTTATCTTTTCAGCTTATTCTTTTCGTGATTACAATTAAACTTGTCTTCGGGTGGCAACGCGATTTCTCCACAAATCGCTGGAAAACAAAAAATAGTTGAATTTTTTTCATTGATGCCAATAATGAACATGCAGGTTGGACATAGTTCAATTTGCCAAGATGCCCGTTTTTTGTCGGTCAATGACAGTCCGGGTTATATGAGAGGTTTGTGTAAATTTTATGGGAACAATTTTAATTGACAGATTGTTGGAAACTGTCGTCGTCCGAGGGGCGAGTGACCTTCACCTTGCCGTTGGGCAACCACCGGTGATCCGGTTGCATGGCCGTCTGGTCAAGCTGGAAACGAAAGTCCTTGAGGCGGAAGACACGACCGGGTTGATGAAAAGTATCACCCCGGACCGTTGTCAGCAGGAATTGCAGGAGGTCGGCGGGGCGGACTTCAGTTTTGCCTTTGGCGATAAAGCGAGGTTTCGTGTTTCTATTTTCAAGCAAAAGGGAAACACAGGTCTGGTGTTGCGGCAAATTCCCAATACGTTGATGTCGATGGAGACGCTGAACACGCCACCGGTGATGAAAGACCTGATCATGCGTTCGCGTGGTTTGATTCTCGTGACAGGTCCGACGGGTTCGGGAAAATCGACAACGCTGGCTGCCTGTGTTGACGAGCTCAACCAGAAAGTTGACCACCATATTATTACCATTGAAGACCCGATCGAATTTTTCCACAACCATAAAAAATCAACGGTCAATCAGCGTGAGGTCGGGTTGGACGTGCCATCGTTTGCGGAGGCTATTCGGCGCGCGTTGCGTCAAGACCCCGACGTGATCCTCGTCGGTGAGTTGCGTGACCTGGAAACGATTGAAGCGGCCATCACGGCGGCGGAAACGGGACACATTGTGTTCGGAACGTTGCACACGTCCAGTGCCCAGGGGACGATCAACCGTATTATTGACGTGTTCCCGAATAACCAGCAGGATCAGATTCGGACGCAGCTTTCCACTTCCATTATTGGAATTTTGGCCCAACAGTTGTTGCCGCGTATTCAGGGCGGCCGCGTTGCGGCCTATGAAATGTTGGTCGTGACGCCGGCTATCGCCAACCTGATCCGTGAAAACAAGACGTTCCGTATCACTTCATCGATTCAAACGGGACACAAACTCGGGATGCAGTTGCTGGACGATCACGTGTTCCGACTTTGGAAAGACCGCATTGTCACCAAGGAAGACGCCATTTTCAAGGCAAATCTTCCCGAACTGCTCGAAAAGAAAATGCAGCGTTGGGAGGCGGGCGAAATGACCTCCGAGGACGAAGAGGAGTAAGAAGCGCAGAGTGCAAAGTGCAGAGATGAGTCGCGTTGCCCTGTGACGCGGATCAGGAACGGCAAAAAAACATCATTCAAGAACCAGGCAAACACACATGGCGACACGCAGACTTGAACAGGTATTTGTCGATTTGGGTTACATCGACGATGAACAGATGGAGCTGTTGATCGAAGAGCATCAGGATCGGCGCGGCGAAAAGATGGGTCAGGTGGCCCTGAGCATGGGGCTGATCAATGAAGAACAGTTGGCCAACGCGATGGCCGAACAGTTCGGCTACCAGGAGGTCAGCCTGATCGATTTGACGATACCGCCGGAAGTGCTGGCGCACCTGTCGGAGCCGATGGCCGTGCTGTACCGTGCGATTCCGGTCAGTTTCCGCAACGATGTGCTGACGATTGCCATGTGTGAGCCGGACAATTTGCTTGCGGTCGATGAACTGCGGAACTCGCTGGGTTATCAAATTCGCGTCGTCGTGACAACGCCGAAAGACGTTGACCAGGCTTTGGGACGGTATTACGCTTCGGACACCGAAACGGTCGAACGCATCCTGCACGACATCGAAAATGACAAGGAATTGCAAAAAATGGCCTTGTCGATTCAACAGGGCGACACGATTGATTTGGCCAGCGTTGAGGCACTCAGCGACAGTGCCCCTGTGAAAAAGTTGCTGAACATGGTGTTTTTGATGGGCATCAAGGACCATGCGAGCGACCTGCACTTTGAGCCGTTTGAAGACGAGTTCAAAATCCGGATCAAGGCCGACGGGACGCTGTACGAAATGGTACCGCCGCCGCGACACCTGGCATCGGCGATTACGACACGCATCAAGGTCATGTCGAACCTTGACATTGCGGAACGGCGTCTGCCGCAGGACGGACGCATCCAGATGCGGGTCGGCGGACACCCGATTGACTTCCGCGTCAGCGTGTTGCCGACGATGTTCGGCGAGAGCGTCGTGTGCCGAATCCTTGACAAGTCGGTCGTCATGCTCGACCTCGACAATGTGGGGATGGAAAAGCCGTTATTGAAACAGTTTCGCAACGTCATCAAGGTTCCGAACGGCATTGTGCTGGTGACCGGGCCGACCGGTTCGGGAAAAACGACGACACTTTACGCGGCGTTGAGTGAACTGAATGTTATCACGGACAAACTCATGACGACCGAAGACCCGGTCGAATACGACATCGACGGGATTGTGCAAATTCCGATTGACTCGGATATCGGGAACACGTTTGCCCACTGCCTGCGTTCGATTTTGCGACAGGACCCGGACAAGGTGCTTGTTGGTGAAATTCGCGACAAGGAAACCGCCGACATCGCGGTTCAGGCGTCATTGACGGGCCACCTGGTGTTCAGTACGCTGCACACGAACGACGCGCCCAGTTCGGTGACGCGACTGCGCGACATGGGCGTTCCGGCGTTTTTGATTACCGCGACGGTTCAGGCGATTTTGGCCCAGCGACTGGTCCGCAAAATTTGCACTCAGTGCAAGGAGCGGTTTATCCCGACGCCGGAACAGTTGTTCGAGCTGGACATGTCGCCCAAAGACGCGGAAGGCAAGCCGTTTTTTCACGGCAGGGGTTGTGTGGCGTGCAATAACACGGGTTACAAAGGACGGACGGCCATCCATGAGTTTATGATCTTCAACGATGAAATCCGCGAGCTGGTCAACCGCAACGCATCCACGGGTGAAATGCGGAAAGCCAGCCAACGCTACGGCATGTTGACGTTGCGCGACGCCGGCATGGATAAAATTTACGAGGGCACTTCGACCATCGAGGAAGTCGCCCGCGAAACCGCGCTGGAAATGTAGAAATCAGTGGTCAGTTGTCAGTGATCAGTTGTCAATTTGCCCACTGCCCACTCAACACTGACCACTAAACACTCAAAAGGAATTCGTCATGCCACGGTTCAAATTTGAAGCCATCGACCCGACCGGGAAGGTGATTAAAGACGTCACAGACGAGGTTTCGTCGGAGGATGAAGCCCAGGCAACCATACGCCAGATGGGTCTGGTGGTCACGAAGCTCGTTCTCTACAAGGAACGAAAAGCGAAAGCGGCCAAAAAAGAGGCGCAAGGCAAAACCTTTGCGATGTTTCGGGTCAGCTCCAAAAAACTGACCGTGTTCACCCGTCAGCTTTCGATCTTGCAGGACGCCGGTCTGCCGATTTTGCGCAGCCTGAACATCCTCATGGAACAGGCCAAGCCGGGCTCGCTTCGCAACAGCCTGATTGACGTGTGTTCCGAAATCGAAAGCGGGGCCAGTCTTTCCGAAGCGATGGCCAAATGTCCCAAGACGTTCAACCGCCTTTTCATCAACATGATCAAGGCCGGCGAGGCGGGTGGTGCCCTTGAAACGATTTTGCGGCGCCTTTCCGAGTTCCTGGAAAAGACCGAGCGGCTCAAGAAAAAGATCATTTCCGCGCTGACCTACCCGGTCGCGGTGGTGTTCTTCGCGACGGGGATCGTGATTTTCCTCATGATGTGGATCGTTCCGCAGTTTATCAAAATCTTCGAGGATTTCGGAGTCAAGCTGCCGCCCCTGACGCTGTTCCTGGTCAAGGCCACGGAGTTCCTGATCGACTTCTGGTTCCTCATTCCGGGCATTCCCGTGGCGGTGTTCATTTTCGTGAAACTGACCACCAGTTTTTCCTACGGACGACACGGATTCAACCTGTTCTGTCTCCGTATTCCCGTGTTCGGCAACCTGATTGAAAAGACGATTGTTGCCCGAACCACGCGGACGCTCGGAACACTTGTCACCAGCGGCGTGCCGATCCTCGACGCGCTCCACATCACGAAGGAAACGAGTAACAACGCCGTTTTTGAAATCATGTTCCAAAGGGTGCTCGAAGGCATCCGTGACGGTGACACCATCGCCAACCCGATGAAACTCAACCGCACCCCGGCGTTTCATCCCGGTGCGTTGTTTTTCTTCTTCTGCTTCATGGCGGGGCCGGTCGGCATGTTGTGGTACATGATGCGACTCCGGTCGCGCATCCTCGACGACATGGTCATCAACATGGTGGACGTCGGCGAGCAGACGGGCGAACTCGACGTCATGTTGTACAAGGTGGCCGACGTGTATGAGGAAGAGGTCGAAGTGATTACCGAAGCCCTGATGAGTCTGCTTGAGCCGCTCATGGTGATTTTGATCGGCAGCATGGTCGGGACCATCGTTATCGCGATGTTCATGCCCATGATCACGTTGATTACCGAACTGTCCAGTAACAGCAAGAAGTAGAGTGTGGGGTAGTGTGGAGTTAGGAGTTAGGCAAAAGCCGGAATGGAGCGCAGCGCAATGACGGGATTCCTCGTGAGTTGCGACGCGCAGCATGATAGGGTGATCACGGCGTGACCACCCTGTCCGAAACATTGCGATGTCGTCGTAAATACAACATTTCTATGGAGAATAATCATGTCATCTTATTATCATGGACCAGGGCGGCAACAATCCCGTCGCGGCTTTACGCTCGTCGAGCTTTTGGTCGTCATTGTCATCATCGGGATTCTGGCATCGTTAGTCTTTATCGGTGGGCGGGAGGCTATGCGTGCCGTTCAGCGCGGGGGCATCAAGGCGCAAATCTCGCAGGTGAGTACCGCTTTGACAATATACCAACAACAATTCGGCGAGTTTCCGCCGGATTTTTCGGACGAAGCCGCCGTGATGCGGCATGTGCGCAAACGCTGGCCGAATTGGCAGAATGCTCCGAAGAGCTTTGACGAGTTTTGCGACATGATTCAGGCCAGTGGTGCAGGATATAACTTCAAAGTTCTCACGGCCGGAGATTTACCGTCGGGCGATCCTTGTGAGTACAAGTCGCGCGGAGCACATATCTGGGCACTTGCGTTTTGGCTTGGTGGA
>WRMR01000249.1 GCA_009776995.1 Planctomycetaceae bacterium
AAGTTATACAGCACAACGCCATGGACTTTGCATTGATTTCTGCGAACTTTGTGCATCCCTTTGTGTTGAAATATTTAACACAAAGGCCACAAAGCTTTTCACAAAGGTCACAAAAGTAATACCAATCCAATGGCGTTCGGCAGTATAAAGTTTCAACGTTCAAAGTTTAGGTTTCAACGTTCAAAGTTTAGGTTTCAACGTTCAAAGTTAAAGTTTCAACGTTTCAAGTTCGTTTTTTTCTTCAAAATTCCAACGTTTGGACAAAATCGCGCGCACTGGCACGTTTTTTGCTCTGACCGCTCTGTTACCGTCGCGGCTCTGATTTGAAACATTCTGCACTCTGCATTCTGCACTCTACACTTCCTTTTCCTTCCACCTGTCTTTCCTGTCTTCAATCACCTGCAGAATGATGGCGTCGAGATTGTGTTCCGGTTGCCAGCCAATCAGGGTTTGTGCCCGGGCCATGTTCGGCACGCGACGCTGCATGTCGTCGAAGCCGGGACCGTAGGCTTGTTCGTAAGGGACGTATTCAATCATTGATTGCGAGCCGCTCAGGGCGATGACCCGTTGCGCCAGTTCGGTCATACCAACCTCTTCATTTGAACCGAGATTGACCACTTGCCCGACGGCCTCGCGGCAGTTGCTGAGGGCGATCAGTCCGCGAACGACGTCGAACACGGAGCAGAAACAACGCGTTTGTTCGCCGTTGCCATACACTTGTAACGGGCGATTCTCAAGAGCGGCATCGACAAATCGCGGCAAGACCATGCCATACTGGCTTGCCTGGCGCGGCCCGACCGTGTTGAACAATCGCACAATATAAACCGGCAACAACGTTTGGTAAAAATGTGCCAGCACGAGAAACTCGTCAAGCGATTTTGCACAGGCATAGGCCCAGCGACGTTTTGAGGTCGCGCCCATGACGATGTCGTCGTCTTCGGAAAAGGGAATGCGTTCCGACTTGCCATAGACTTCGCTCGTCGAGGATAACAGTACGGGCCGCCGGAATTTCGAGCAGGCACTCACGACGATGTCCGTACCGCGCACGATGCGTTGCACGGTTTCGACGGGTTTCTCAATGACCAGCTTGACGCCGACCGCACTGGCCAAGTGATAAACAAACCGGACTTTCGGCACCTCGTCGTGCATCAACCGCTCGTCATCGACCGACGCAATGATGGCGCGGAAATTCGGGTGCGATTCGAGTGCGGCAATGTTTTCCCAACACCCGGTGGACAGGTCGTCAATGATCGTCACGTTGGCACCGAGCGCAAGCAGTTTCTCAGAAAGATGTGAGCCGATAAACCCCGCACCGCCGGTAATCAAGTAATTGTTGTGCATAAGCAGGGAAATAATATGTTAGTGTGTGAAAATCAATCTCGCAAAATCGACGTTGCATGAAAATTCAATGTGAGCTTTTCGCCTCAGTCATCAGCAAAGTTGACTACCCGACTGGAATTATAGTTTAACCTTTCTGTTGCCTCAATGCAACAACAATCGTAAAAAACAATGAAAACGTAATATGATATCAGTGTGAAAAATTCGCCATCTTTCCACTTTCCGTGAATCACCACTCGACAAAAGAAGATCGGGGGTTGGTTGCGGAACAAAGCTTTTGGGGGTAAACTGGTTTTGCGTTTCAAGAAATAGAGAACACATCTCTTTTGGGCGATGTGCTTCAGTTCTGCGAAATCATTCACCATCTGAACAGAGTAAAGGCCATCACTATGGACAGAAGAGATTTTATCCACTCCGCTTTCGGTCTCGGCACGGTGTCGCTCGCCTTGGGGGCAAACCTGACCGGGACTACTCAGGCGGAACCATTGACAACAACCCATCCCACCCCTCAACAGGAGGAACCAAAAATGAATACCGACAAACCCATCCTGATCGCCGCCGATCCCTTTGCGAAAACCCTGAAAGACGCAATCGTTGCGCACCTGAACGAGAAGGGTTACAAAGTCGTTGATTTGGGTACGCCCGACGATCTTCCCTATTACGAAGGTGCTGTTGCAGCCTGCCGTGCCATTCAGTCGGGCAAGGCCGAACGCGCCATCCTGCTTTGCGGCACTGGCATGGGGATGTCGGTCATCGCCAATCGTTTCAAAGGCATAGTTGCCTCGGTTGTGGAATCCGTGTTCGCCGCGAAAATGTGCCGCGCGATTAACAATGCCAATATCCTCTGTCTCGGATCGATGATTTGGGGCGACTGGATGGCCAACGAAGCAGTTGATGCGTTCCTCAACACGCAATTCACCGAAGGACTCGAGCCGTTGGCCGATTACCTCCGTGACGCCGAAAAGAAAGTCAGTGCGATTCGCGATTGAGTGTGCCACGGCGCATGGCCGCACAACCTGAAGCATTTCCCCGAAAATCTCAAAATCTCTCTTGGCACGCTGAGCTGTTTTTCGTATAGTTCACCTGTCACTCTCATTTGATTGACAGGCAAAATTCATTGGTCTTTCCGAAAAACAGTCATGCCATTGACTTTACATAATAACAAGAGCATTCTGTTCCCGATCTTGGTCGGATTGTTGGTGCTTGTCGTTTTCCTGACAACCGGATGCCAGTCGGATAAGGGCCAAAAAAACAAAAAATCATTTTTTGCACCAAAATCCGACACAATTCCCGGCATCCTCAAGCCTTCGGAACGCGTCGCCATGATCCGCCTGAAAGGGGAAAATGGTCGAAAAAATGATGATCCCGAATTGAAAAAAGAGCTGATGGAGCAACTCCTTGAGGAATACGTCAACTCGCCCGATCCCATTGTCAGACAAGAGGTGATTACGGCTACTGCCAAAATTTTCACGTCTTCTTATGATGCTGGACGCAGTGACATCCATCTGAGCAAAGGCTTTGATCTGGTCAAATGCGCGGCCATGCGTGACGAAGACCCCTTTGTGCGCCGCGAAGCCTGCCGTGTCATTGCGGGTTGGGAAAGGCCGGAATCAGCCGTTGCGTTGCGTCATGTTGTTCGCAATGATGACGACAAGGACGTGCAACTGCAAGCGGCACAAAGCCTTGCGATTTTTGATGACAAGGAAACCATTGAGACGCTGGGTGGTTTGCTTGATCATCGTCAATCGGCATTGCGTTACCAGGCGATGCAATCTCTGAAAGCCTGCACGAAGCAAGACTACGGCAACGACGTGCATCGCTGGAAACAATATCTGGCCGGCGAAATCCCCGACCCGGTCCACACGCCTTCTCTGGCCGAACGATTCCGCATCGGCCAACTGCCGATGATTTATTAGGACGACAGCGCAATCAAAATTCACAACGAAGTCACGAAGAATTAGTGCAGAACGCGGAATGAAGAATGCAGAATGATCTTGTGATCATCCGCGTTAAAGTGGATAAATATTCTGCATTCGTCATTCTCCATTTCTTTCGCAATGAAATCCATTGCGTTGGCGAATAACCGGTCACTTACGTCCCCGACTATTGCTCACAAAACAGGCTTTGGCAGTGTAGTCACGGCACAAATGGACACAGAGACGGGTCTGATGTAAAATATCGACAATCACCACATTTGAGGATGAAAACGAATCGGTTATTCTCTTCACAACAACCGTCAATCTCAGGAAAGAACCTGCACTTTCCAAGTTTATCCTTCCAGGTTGATCAGTCTTTTCAGGCAAGTTTTAATTTTTGTCGGGATGGAGTTTGTGTTGCAAGCGGCGATCAATTCGTTGGCCACAATTGCCCGGCGCAGGAAATTGCGGCGTCCGCGTGTGACGGGCGGCGGTTGGGGGCCCCAAGGCGAGTGACTGCGGTCAACCGATCTCCTTGTGTGTGCGATCCCATGTTGCCAGTTCAATCATGCTATCAAGCACCATATTCATCACCGTCGCCGTTGCGTCACGTCGCAAGCCTGCGCCGCCTTGAGCCACTGTGGACGGTTCGCCGTCGTGCGATGGCGGGCAACGCGCCGGGAACCAGCGAAAGGAAAAACGGCTACGTCTTTTGGGGGCACTTGCTTGCGGGTAATCCGGCGAATTTTTCAAACAGAGATACGGCCTCTTGCTGCCCTTGGGGGATCGTCATGATCGACTCCACGAGTAAATTTTGTCATAACAACGAAACTTGGACACCAGGAGCCGGTCCTTCGGAAAGGCCAGTTTTTTACCGATTATCGTTTGACTTGCTCTTGGAAAGTGCAGTTGGAAAATAGACTCTAATCTTCTTTAAGGCTCTGTAGCAGTTTCGAGAGATTCACCCGAACGGAGTTGAGGTTCGGGTTGATGTCGAGCGCGAGTTGGAAAAACTCGATCGTTTGGCCGATGTTTCCCAAAAAGAGATGGGCATGTCCCACACCGATAGCGGCGGCGAAATGCCGACGATTGAGTTTCAATGTCCGAATGCCGTCTTCGATGGAGTATCGGTACTGCTTGAGTGCGAAATGCGCGATCGCCCGCTGGTTCCAGGCTTCTGCGAACTTCGGGGCGTGTTCGATCAGCTCCGTCGCCTTGGCTATGGCCTCTTCGTATTGTTTGGCCAAAATCAACCGCATAACGACACGTAGCGTTTGCCGATTGGCGTCACTGCCGGCCCGTGTCCACACGGAACGCATTCCATTTTCGGCTAACATGCGTACTGTAGCGTCACCATCCCGCAACAGACGCAAAAAGGCGGCGTCGCTTCCCTGGTCGCCAAGAAAACCCAATGCCAACGCCGCGCTTCGCCGAACCTCAACGCGGTTGGACCAAGTCAGACGTTCGAGCGTTCCCACGGTATAGTACCTGGAAACGTTGCTGATGAATGCCGCAGTGTCATTGTTATCAATGTACTTGACATAAAAAATAACAAGACGAGGTAATGGGGCCAAACCATCGTTCACTTCAAAAGCTCCCGGGGAAGGAAGGGACATCGGCGCAAATGATCGCTATACAAGGTACAAAATGCCGATTCGTCTGTGTTTTATCAGGATCGACAGGAACTATGCCGATTCTCTAAGTTTTATTATAACCACATACGTTGAAAAAGAACGAATATTCTTGAGATATTTTTGAAGAAAGCAGGTTTTGCGGCCAACTTGAATCGTGCCATTTACTCTAATTGACCGATTTCACCCAGTTTTCGTATTTGAAAATTAATATGAATGGCAGTGCAACAAAAAATTCATTAAAAACGCCGCTTTTTGAATGAAATTCCAATGATAACAGTCTTATCCAAAATGCCAAAATACGGTATAATATTGTGTGCATTCGCTTTTGCTGGAATAATATGGAGAGGTGGCTGATGACCATTCTTGTCGATCACGAGCAAAGAAAGGTGACGATACTTGAAAACGCGTTTGCCCTGTTTGCCGAAGAAGGGTATGACGGAGTGACGTACCAGAAAATCGCCGATCGTTGCCAGCTTTCGCGGACGTCGATTTATAAGTATTTTCAGAATAAAGAACAGATATTCGACTACGCCATCAAGCAAGCGACGGGCAAAATGGAGTTGCTCTACCAGCGGATACGTGACCGAAAAGACTGGTCGTCGCTTGAAAAACTACAACGATTTTTGCACGTTTTGGCCAAGACACTCGATGAAAATCGCGTATTCCTTGTGGTTTTGCTGGAATACCTGATTTCACAAAAGCAAGCCGGCAATGATATTCGCCGCAAAGTCCGCCGCCATACGCTCGGCATCAAATTTGTCCTGAACTTCATGTTGCGGGAAGCCATTAACAATCAAGATATTACCGTTGACATCGAACCGGCAAAGCTCACCAATCACCTGTACGGCATTCTGGAATCGCTTGTTTTGAACCTCACTATCACCGATATGCTTGACTGGCGCGACGCCGTTACGATGATTGACGACTATTTCGATAAACTTTGCCATAAATGAAATTTCACACAAAGTGAGCAGAGGATGCAAAGTTTTTTTATTCTTTGCGGTCTTTGCGCTCTCTGTGGGAAACAAGAAAACACACTTATGATGACACAAAGGACTCTGGTTCTCATCAAGCCGGATGCGATTCAGCGTGGGCTGAGCGGCGAAATCATTGCGCGTTTTGAGCGAAAAGGTCTGAAAATTGTCGCAATAAAAATGTTGCAAGTCACCCCGGAACTTGCCCACCGGCATTATGCCGAACACGTCGGAAAACCTTTTTACCCGGCACTTGTTGAGTATGTGACCGGTTCGCCAGCCATTGCGATGGTCATCTCCGGACCGGAGGCCATTACGGTTGTGCGACTGATGGTCGGCCCGACGAATGGTCTGGCCGCCCCGCCCGGCACGATTCGCGGTGATTTCAGTACGAGTCACCGGCTCAACCTGCTCCACGCTTCGGACAGCGAAGCCTCCGCCGAACAGGAAATCGCTGCGTTTTTCGACGTATCGGAAATTTTCGACTACGACTTGGAACTCGCACATTGGTTCCGTTAGAATGATGCTTGGGCTTGCATCCCGTTAGCGATGAATCGCTCGGTAATAATCGCGGCGCAGCGAAATTTTTATCCGCCTTCCGCAACCGGTATCCCCCGTACAAATATCCAACCATGACATTTCAAAACATCACCGGGCATGACCGCGTTGCAGAACAGTTTCGTCGGGCGGCAACGCGGGGGCGGCTGGCGGGCAGCTTTCTTTTTGTCGGACCGGGTGGCGTCGGGAAACGGACGTTCGCCTTGGCAACGGCCAGGTCGCTGTTGTGCCAAAACCGTTCGCCGCAGGATTTCGATGCTTGCGGGACGTGTCCCGCCTGTCACCAGGTGGACGCGGGCAATCACCCCGACGTGTATTATGTGGCCAAGCCGGAAGACAAATCGGAATTGCCACTCGAACTGCTCATCGGCAGCAAGGAGCAGCGCGGGCGCAGCGGCGTCTGTTACGAAATTTCGCGCAAGCCTTACGCCGGCGGTTACAAAATCGCGATTATCGACGACGCCGACACGCTCAACACCGAGGGAGCCAACGCACTGCTCAAGACGCTCGAAGAGCCGCCGCCGCACGCGATTCTCATTTTGATCGGCACCAGCGCGGCCAAACAACTGCCGACGATCCGCTCGCGCTGCAAGGTCATTCGCTTTTTCCCTTTGCCGCCGACGCAGTTGGCACAACTGCTCGAATCGCAAGACGCCGCCGGTTCGCCCGAACGGGCATTGCGGCTCGCTCGGAACTCGGATGGCGGACTGGAGCTGGCCAAAGCATTCTGTGACGACTCGATTGACGAAATCCGCGAAACGTTTTACCGGGAACTCGCCCGTGGCGTGACGCAGTCGGTGCCGTTTGCGATCCGGCTCAACGAATTTGTCGATGCCGCCGGCAAAGAGACGATTTTGCGACGCAAACGGTTGCGGCTCCTGTTGATGATGGCACTCGATTTTTACCGGAACCTCGGACGGCTGGCCGGTGGTGTTGACCCGGGACAGATC
>WRMR01000250.1 GCA_009776995.1 Planctomycetaceae bacterium
ATGAAGTCTGCAATTGCGGCTTGACCATCGCGGCGTTGGCCGTTGCCGAAGACGAGCCGGAACTCGCCGAACAGATCGTCAATTATGCCGTCAAAAGCCTGCCAAACGGTTTGAGCGTGTATCAACCGGACGGTGCGTACCCTGAAGGACCGATGTACTGGTCGTATGGCGCAACCTTCTCAGGTGCCATGATTATGGCATTACGTAACGTGTGTGGCGATGATTTCGGGCTGCTGAAAACGCCGGGCTTTGACGTAACAGGCGATTATTATATGGGCATGATCGGCCCGATGTTTACCAACTTCAATTACGCCGATTGCGGTGAAGGTGCCTCGGCAACACCGATGATGTATGCCCTGTCGCACTTCTACAACCGCCCGGATTATGCGCTGTGGCTGCGGAAATTTTACGAGCGTCGTAATCACGCACTCGGCGGCGGGCGTTGGGCCGTGTTGCAGGCAATCTGGTACAATCCCGCCGGGACGGAAGCCGATTTTGAAAAGACTCCCAAAGCGAAACTGTATCGCGGCATTCAGGACGTTGTGACCATGCGCACCGATTGGAACGACCCGGATGCCTGGTTCGTCGGCTTCAAAGGCGGCGACAACAAGGCTAATCACGGGCAACTCGACATCGGCACGTTCGTGCTGGACTATGCCGGTGTGCGTTGGGCAACCGATCTCGGTGCGGACGATTACAACATGCCGGGCTATTTCGGGGCGCAGCGTTTCGATTACTATCGCAACAACAATCGCAGTCACAACACGCTTGTCATCGGCGATAAAATCCAAAATACGAAGGCCGTCTGCAAAATCATGGATTTCAAAGTGGAAGACGGCGTGACAACGGCCGTTTGCGATATGACCGAGGCTTACGCCGGACAGGCGAAGTCGGTCAAGCGAACTGTCACGTTGAGCGACGGCGGCATGTTGACCATCCGGGATGAACTGGAAGGTGTTGAAGAACCTGTGCGTTGGGGTATGGTCACCCGAGCCGACGTGACCATAACACCGGACGGTCAATCGGCCACACTCAATCGCTCCGGCAAAGAGATTTGCGTGTCCCTGAAATCGGAAAACGCGAAGTTCGAAATCGTCTCAACCACTCCACCGACGGAAAAGGAGGCACAAAATCAAGGCTACAGAATGCTTGCCGCATTTGCCGAGCCAGTGGACGGGCGGGTGACGATTTGCACCGAATTTCACAGATAGTTTTCATTCCGTGCCAAAAAAACTCAACAGAAACGAACCCGCCATGTCACAAACCGAACGACCGTTGGCCGTCATCACCGGGGCATCAACCGGCCTGGGGCGGTCTTACGCACAACAACTCGCCGCGCAGGGACACGACCTGCTCGTTGTCGCGCGACGCGCCGATCTGCTCAACGAACTGAAAACCGAAATCGAAGCGAAGCATCCTGTCCAGGTCGAGGTGTTCGTTGCGGATTTGGCCGACGAAATGCAACTGTTGCAGTTGGTCGAACGGGTCCGGCAACTTCCGCGTATCGACTACCTGATCAACAACGCGGGGTTCGGCCTGCACAAGCGTTTTCCCGATGTGGTGATCGAAGAGGAAATCGCCATGATTCGCGTGCATTGCGAGGCCAACGTCCGGTTGTGCCATGCGGTGCTTGGTTCAATGTGCAGGCGGAAAAGCGGCAACATCATCCACGTCGCATCGCTGGCCTCGTTCCTGTCCGGCCCCGGTGCGGCGGAGTATTGCGGAACCAAGGCGTTCCTGCGTTACTTTTCCCTCAGCCTGCAACATGACGTGCGGCAATACGGCGTCAGGGTTCAGGCACTTTGCCCCGGATTTGTGCATACGAATTTTCACGCCGCCGAAACCATGAAAGGCCACAACATGGACGCTTTACCCGGAATTTTGTGGCTGAACTGCGACCGCGTCGTCCGCGATTCGTTGCGGGCGATTCAAAAAAAACGGCACCGCGTTGTCGTCATCCCGTCGTTGCGTTACAAGATGATATACGCCCTTTACCATACGCCGGTCGTTTCGCAAATTGCATCGGCGATCATCGTGGCCCTGTTCAAACGTTGACGTCGGGTCCCTTATGCAAGGTCATGGCAGCCGTGACCGCCGCATCACGAAGCGACCGGATTAAGGTAGGTGACCGATCTCCGAGCGGTCACGTCGGTGATAGCCGACTTTCCTCGCGATTCAAGTTGCCCTGTCGGGCAACGTAGCCGCTCGGAGATCGGTTGCCCACCTTGCTGAAATCTTTTTTTCACCACGAAGTCACGAAGAACCACGAAGTTGTTACATTGAGAACCAAATGTCGTCTGCCGTCCCGGGATCACCATCAGGGCCATTTGACCCAACATTTACAATGTTCCCATCTTCACCGGGACACCGGTAATTATAATTGTTTCCCCATGGATCTAATGGTGGCGTATTCCAATTAGCCACTTTCACCCAATCGGTTGGATCAACAGAAGGAGGACACTCGCACAAAGCATTGAGTCCTTCTTCCGTACTTGGAAAATTCCCCATAATAGACTTATATTGATCTAGTAATGATCCTATCTTAACCAGTTCTGTTTTTGCCAATTGGTTTTTATCTGACAAAAATGGTGTCGTTACATCGGGTATTTCGACAATAGCCACGAAAGATAGAAACGCGACGAGGGCAATGAGTGCGATGAACCCGGCGATACCGATGAGAATATATGTGAGGGTTGATTTTTTCCCCGGATACCAGGTTGCCGTTTCCACGACGCACAAAATCGCAACGATGGGCGCAAGAATAAATCCGACAAGAACAAAACATGAAATGCAAGCGATAATCCAAAGACCCGTCCACATCAGCCACGCAATAACACGCCCTTGAATCAGTTGACCGACACCCGGCAAAAAGAAACTGACCAATGCAGGCAATGCCTGACTTTGGTGGTGTTGCGGTGCCGCCTGATGGACATTGACAACGGTTTGTTGAGGAAACGATTGCTGATATTGAGGAGCAGGTGTTATCGGAGCAGGAACGGGATCGGCGAATGTCCCCGATAAGGGAACTGCGATAATCTGTCCGCATTGTTGGCATGGTGCCGTGCGACCAGCCATATTATCATTGACATTGTACGACTCGCCGCATTGGGTACAATTGAAATGGATCATGGGAGCCTCCAAGTGCGCATAGAAAAAGGGAGCATGTCTATAATGCGTCCCCTCTGGAGGCTTTGCACGGCCTATACCAACAGACGCGAAACATTGCTCCCGTGTATGGTTTGCCATGATCGCGCTTGTGTTGGTATGTCTGTAAACAGATAGCCGTCGTATATTTACAAGAAACATACGATCCATTGTTTTGCTTGAAACAACGGTTGTGCAAATTTCCAGAGGTTCAAGCAATGGGGATTTCACCCCCATAAAAAATACAATAGCAGATTGCAGTATTAGATCAATAGGGGGATAAAAAATTATTTCATCGATTTTCGTTCAAAATCCGCAGCCAATGACAAAACCTCCGTGCCTCTGTGTCTCTGTGTGAAAAAATCCGGTTTCACACGGAGACATCAAGGCACAGAGTCCGAATTTTCCGGTTTTTCAGTTGTTGAAGACACTTTTTCAGGTGATGAAGACGCTTTTTTGGTTGTTGAAGACGCTTTTTGGGTTGATGAAGACACTTTTTGAGGTGATGAAGACGCTTTTTGGGTTGATGAAGACACTTTTTGAGGTGATGAAGACGCTTTTTGGGTTGATGAAGACGCTTTTTGAGGTGATGAAGACACTTTTTTGGTTGTTGAAGACGCTTTTTAGTTGACGACAGCACAAAAATTCGTCTTGCCGGCGCGATCCATTTTTTCATGGCGAGTGGCGGGTGACTGGATTTTCAGATGAAACTCGCCACTGGTCACTCGCCACTGGTCACTCGCCACTGGTCACTCGCCACTGGCCACTCGCCACTCATCGCCAGCCACTCATTACTCCAGGGTTGTTTTCCCGGTGCAAATGAGGTAAAACTGAAAATGAGGTCGAAAACCCCAGGGAGAATCGAAATGATGATGAAATCGAACCGCCGGTCCAGGCTGACCGGAGCGTTGTATGGGTTGCTGATTGTCCCGGCTCTGCTGATCTTGCCTGTCCCGGTGAACCACGCGGCGGAAGAGTCGGCAAAAACGGCTGACCAAACTGCCGGTGAGATGCAGCAGGAATACGTGAGTCAAAGGTATTTCGTCGGCGATCTGATGGCAGCCACGTTTCCGTCATGCGGCTTTTCTGCGGACGATTTGCCCAAGCTGGAAGCCGTAATCAACCTGATCCAAACGATCGGCCCGCCGGAAATATGGAATAAGGAAAACTCGATAGATTCCTATGTGAATTCCGGCTCGCTTTTTATCAGGCAGACGGAGTTGGTCCACGAACAAATCAAGGAATTGCTGGCGAATACGCGGAAAGACAACAACATTCCGGAAAGCCCCCGGATGAAACCCGGTGACGTGCTGGAGATTGACATCGAAGCAATCACCGATGCCTACAGATTGCCCGGTCCGATGGACCAAACGTCCCCTGAAAGTGATTTGCCCCGCGTCACGGCTTTCACCAGTCCCGTGCGGAGTGATGGAGCAATCGCCTTGCCGAAATTGTTGCATGCGCTCAATGTCGAAGGCATGACGCTGATGGAAACTCAAAGCATGCTCCGTAGGGCTTATATTGAGGTGATGAAAATTCTGGGGCAGGATGCGAACATCACCATTTCGCTGATTGCGCCGAGAAAGGAATTCATCCCGGAGCCGGTTCTTGCTTTGCTGGAAGAACCTTTCCCGTGCGACTTTGGCAGAGACGTTTCGTTGCAAACCGTTCTGGATGACATTCACAGGAAAACCGGCATTCCCTTCGTGATTGACGGTGAATCCATCCAACCGCAAGAGATGTCCGTCAAAGCCTTGTTGCGGCTTCATCTGCCGCTCAGGGACCTCCTGGACTACCTTGTCCGGCAGCATGATTTAACGTGGCATTACCAAAACGGCACCATGATGATTTCCCGCCCTGACACGAAACCCGTTGATCGGGCCTATAGCATCGTTGGTCTGGTACGGCCGGCGGGAATTAACCCAACCGGCAATATGCCTGACCGGGGCGATATGGAGACCATCATAGATTATATCCGAACCACGATCGCGCCGGAGACCTGGAATGAGGAAGTGACGATCCAGCCGTGTTATGATGAACCCATACTCTTCATCAGGCAAACGGAAACGATCCATGCGCAAATCGCGGACTTGCTGATCAACTTGTGGAAAGCCTGTCCCGTTTTGAAAGTGTATGACGTGAAGGATATCATTATCACGGATGAAGACATCAAGTCACTGATCACGAGGATCAAGGAAACCGTGACTCCCGACAGTTGGGAAAAATCCGTCTCGATTCGTGCCGTGGAAAAATCGCTTTACATCACCCATCATGCAACCGGCCATGAGAGAATCAACGACCTGCTGCGTCAATTGCGATCCGGCAATCCGGCGGAATAACCAGTAGGTGATCACGATTTTTTTCACCACGAAGCCGCGAAGAACCACGAAGGGTAATTACGGTGTGTGACCGCACTCCGAGCGGTCACGTCGGCGGTAGCCAACTTTTCCCGCAATTCAAGTTACCCTGCCGGGCAACGCAGCCGCTCGGAGATCGACTGCCCACCTTGCTGAAACCTCATTTCCACCTCATCTACAAATAACAAAACAACCTCAGTAGCAATGAGTGTCCCCTGAATCATAACCTCATTTTTTTCCTATTTTGCTCCTACACTTATTAGGTATTCAACTATCTCGGTATTCCCTGTTTTCTTTGCTATATCAAGCGTAGTAAAATTGAAACCATCTGAGCGTTTGAAGTCTGTATTGGCATTGACATCTGCACCATTTGAAACAAGAAATCTGACAAGTTCGATATCTTCAGAATCTACCGCCTGCTGAAGCAGAGTAAAGCCTTGAAGAGGGCCTGTATCAATTATTGTATCATTTATAAAAGTTAAGTCGGCTCCATGAGATATGAGATAATCGGCTACATTAAAGAATTTATTTCTTAAAGCAAATATGATTGGCGGTTTATCACCTGCTGGTAAGATTCCTGCTCTGCCATTAACGTGAGCTCCTTGTGACACTAAATATTTAACTTGTTTAAGAACATATTCCTCATCCCAACGCTTCACAGGCATGCCACTTAGAAAAAGACTCAATATTTTTTCTTTCCCAAATCGCTCTAAATTTTTATCGAGCTTTGCTTGATCTTCGAGTGACAATGCCGGTGCTTCATCACTAAACGGCAGTTGAGGTGTCTTATCAATAAAAGTATTGTTTTCTGAATTGTTGTGTGGTACGTCTTTACTCTCACAACCACTCAAAAATAACTGCAAGAAGCAAAAGAAACACAAAAAATAGAATGTCGTTTTCATGGGAACCTCCTCAAGTACGGTTAAATGGTCGATTAATCAAAGCTATTCCAATAATCAGTACGATGCAGGCAAAAATGAACAAGTAGGTACCAATTCCGGCTGAAACTTGTTGCAACTGTAGCCATTTTTGTGCTGCTTCTTGTGCCATTTGTTTACGGATATATTCGTCTAGGCTATCAACTGGGAATCTCAGGAGCTGTTCTCGCAGAAAAGCACTATATATGAGTCCTATCAATACTCTTTTATGTATCATTCCAAGAATTAACCCAATTCCCGCGCATACATATTCTCCAACTTGGCAGGAAAAAGCTCGCTTTTTTGCTAAGACCATCCATACTGGGAAGATGAATACAATCCCAAACCAAAAAGCGTGGGTATAAAATCCGTTTCTCGAGAGTACTCTCATTGAAAAAAAAACGGGTGGCTGTATCCACGGCAAAAAAAATGAGAGAAAAGCAAGAACTGCGCTAGCAAGAATGATTACGTCACCAATAGTCATGGCACCGTTTCTTATACCGGACGTTAGATGTCTCACGCCTTGACCGAGACGATTCATTCCGTCTTGGATGAGTTGCTCGGTTTCAGAGGTTCCACTTGCTGCTCCACATTTGATACAAACAATCTGTTCGGGATTAAGACCAACTCCGCAATGACGACAGAACTTTTTATGACCGACAGGCTTTGCCCCACATGACATACAGACAATAGCCTGTGCGGAAACAGGACTGCCGCAATTCGTGCAAAATACCTGCTTTGGGGCGGTCGGTGGTACTGGCACCGTTTCCCACGGGCTTGGCGGAGGAACCGTAAGCTCGTGCCCGCATTGCTGGCATGGTGCCGTGCGACCTGCCATAGTATCATTAACATTGTACGACTTACCGCATTGTTCACAATTGAAATGGATCATGGGTGCCTCCAGGTGCGCATAGAAAAAGGGAGCATGTTTGTAAT
>WRMR01000251.1 GCA_009776995.1 Planctomycetaceae bacterium
GGCTGCTTGAAATGCGGGCAAAAAAAAAGCAAACAAAATACCAAAGAATGCGATGACGGCGAGAAGTTCGAAAAGGGTGAAAGCCGACTTGCGTTTGTCCCATATTGCCCCCCCCCCCCCATCTTAACATGGACACAATAAAGTTTTTCATGATTTTTCTCCAAATTTTTGTTGTGAGTTTAAAAAAGTAAAATTTTGTGCAAAAAGCACTTGCATACCGTACAACGGCATGGCAACGATTTTCCAAAAACCGTCAAATCATTGGCGTTTGATATTCAATCTTTGTCAAGGAAATATTATTGGTTCTTTTTTCCGCTGAAGTCAAAAATTAATAATACCTGAAACACCAACTTATGATTCATATTATCACGATATTTTTCGATGTCAAGGGTTGTTTTGAAACAACTTTCTCATTTTTCTCATTTTTGGAATCTTGCGGTGGTGATTCACAGTGTGCAATACCTGATTACCGGAACGAAACGCGGATGCCGGTGCCTGTGTCATCATCTGTAGGGAAAATCAGTGCACCGTTTTCCGAACGGACGCCGGTGCCGACTTTCTTCTCGATCAACTGCGGGCCATCCAAATCCAAGTAATCGGCCAACGCGGCAAACTGTGCGCTGGCCGACATCGCGATGGTCGATTCGATCCCGCTGCCGAGCTGGACTTTCAGTCCCTTTTCGCGGGCGTGTATCATGGTCTGGCGCATCGGGGTCAAGCCGCCGACCTTGCAGGGCTTGAGGTTGACGCCGAAAAAATACTCCGCACAGCGGTCAATGTCCGCCTCACAGACACAGCTTTCATCGGCCATGATCGGCAGCGGACATTGCTCCTTCAAGATTTCCATGCCTTCCCAATCGTCAGGCGGCAGCGGTTGTTCGATAAATTCGACACCCAATTTTTTCATCTCAGGAGCGTTGTGCAAGGTCTTTTCGACGTTCCACATTCCGTTGACGTCGACGCGGAACACGGCATTCGTGTGCTTCCGCAGTTCCCGTAACGTGGGCATGTCATGTTTTCCGCCCATTTTGATTTTATAAACCGGCCAGTTCGGGTTTTCGTGGAAGCGTTCCATGACTTGGTCAACGGTGTCAATGCCCAATGTGAACGATGTGAGTGGGTAGGGACTGGTCGGACGCATTCGCCAGATTTGCCAAAGCGGGCGGTTGCACATTTTTCCCCAAAGGTCGCAGGCCGCCATATCGACCGCCGTTTGCGCATATCGTGACACACCCAGCACGGGGCTGAGAAATCGCCACATCGCCACCGGATCGGCCAAAGCGTAGTCATCGAGCATGTCCTTTGTTTGCTGAACCAAATCGGTCATTTCCTCAACCGTGATCTGGTAGTACGGATTTTCCTGCACTTCGCCGTGACCGCGCAGACCGTCCTGCTCCAACTCGACGACAATGGTCCGGGCAACGCTGATTGAGCCACGTGCATAAGTCAGGACGTGTTTCAGCGGCAAATCAACTCGAATAACGCGGATTTTCATGGTTTTTTCAGGCTTCGGGCTTCGGATAGTGTGGTCACGCCGTAAGAACGACGATCTGGAAGCATAAGACAGTCATTCTATTTTTTTTCGCCGTGTTTAGCAATGGTTGGGGCTTGAAAAAAGCGCGGTTCGTGCAGAATCCCCGGATTTTGGGAACACAGAGGAATGTCTTCCTTGCCGAACTGTCGGCGGGAACAGATACGTTTTTTTGCCATTTGCCCTTGACACAGGGTTTTGAGACCGGTTATACTCCCCCGGTTTTCGTGGCAAAACCGTCTTGGCAGGCAGGGCGGTTACGCCGTGGCCGCCGCAAGATTCAGAGAAATACTGAAAAATACCGCTCCATAACTGTCGCGGCTCTGATTGGTTGTCGCAGCTCAAATTGTTCGCACGATTCCGAAAATTTACAAAAACGACAAGGATAGTTGACATGTTGAAAACAGGATTTCACTTTTTGGCCGCAGGACTGTTGGTCATTGGTATTGTATGCGTTGCGAGGCAATTTGCTGCGGCTCAAGCCAATTCCCAGCCCAACCCCAATGCAAAACCCGTCGGTACGCAAAAGCAAACATTTCAAACCATGCCCTCCGTGGTTGCCGAAGTCAACGGCGTCAAGATCACGAAAGAGGAACTGGCTTTGGAATGCCTGAAAATGCACGGTCGCGAGGCCGTCGAGGAGATGATCGGGCTGGCCTTGGTCATGCAGGAGTGCAAACGCCTCAACATCACCGTCACCGACGAAGAAGCCAAAGAGGAAATCAAGCGATTTGCCTCGCGATTCAATGTACCCGTCGAGCAGTGGATCGAAGTGGTGAAAAAAGAAAAAGGTTTGAGTTATGAGCAGTATGCCGCCCAGATGAAACAGAGAGTCGGTCTGAAGAAAATCGCCGGGCAAAGCGTCCAGGTGACCAACGAGGAAATCAACCGCAAACTGGATTCCATGTACGGTCCCGGCGTTCTGGTGCGTCAAATCGTGCTGTTCGACAAGGCCAAAGCCGAGGCCGTTTTGAGGGAACTGCAAGCCAACCCGACAAAGGAGAATTTCATTTCGCTGGCCAAACAACGATCGGACGACGAGATTTCCGCTTCGGCAGGAGGACTCATTCCCCCGATCCGCCGATACAGTATGCCGGACAACATCCAACTGGAAAACCTGCTCATGAACCTCAAGGAAGGTGAAATCACGGGGATAGTCGATATGGGCGGTTTCTACGTCATCTTCCGTTGCGAAAATGACAAATATCCGGCAATGCCCGTCAACCGTCAGGAATTGGCCGAAAAAACCTATTACCTGATCGAAGAGGAAAAAATCAACAAGGCCATGGCGCAGATTCTCTCGCGCATCGTCCAAAGCTCGCAAATCATGAATTTCTTCGAGCAGCCACAATCGCAGGCCGTGACGCAGTACCCGACCATCATCGCTTCGGTCAACGGCGAACCGATTCACCAGCAAACCGTGGCCGAAATTTGTGCCATTCGTTTTGGCGACAACGTGCTCAAGGACATGATCATCCACCGCATCATTCAACAGAAGTGCAAGGAAGCGAACATCGCGGTCAGCCAGGAGGAAATCAACGCCGAACTGGCACGCATCGCCGGAAACATCCTGCCGCTCACGCCGGACGGACGTCCGAACGTTGCCCGGCTGGTCGAAATGCAGTGCCGCGAGATGAAAATCGAACCGGCAGTGTATTATTCCAATGTGCTTTGGCCGCGGCTGGCCTTGAAAAAAATGACACAAGGGTCCGTTCAGGTCACTCAGGAAGACATGATCAAAGCCTGGGAGGCCACGTATGGCCCCAAAGTTGAGGTCCTGGCCATCTTCCTCAACGAGGAACGCAAAGCGTATGACGTTTGGTCACAGGCACGCAAGGCATACAACACGAACCAAAAACCGGAGGAACAAATCGACCGCGTCAAGCCGATTTTCGGTCAACTGGCCGCGCAACATTCTATTGAGCAGGCCACGCGATATAACAACGGGATGATCGAACCGATTGCCAGGTACAGCGGGATGCCGCAAATTGAGAATGCGGCGTTCGACCTCCAGCCGGGGGAACTGTCGCAGATCATTCCGTTTGACACGGTCAACGGCAAGCAATACCTGATTCTTTTTTGCCTCGGCAAGACCCAACCGGACACCGGGCCTTTTGATGACGAAATCAAGCAAAAACTGCACGATCACATTTACGACCAGAAACTGGAAATCGAAGTGGCTCAGGTCCTCAATCGTCTCATGTCATCCGCAACGGTTGACAATGACCTGGCCGGCAAAACCCAAGGCCCCAACATGGCCGGGGTATCGACCAATTCGACGATCAGGTAGCGAGGGAAGAGGGAGTAAATCGTGAATAGCAGAAAATGGGTGTCATTTCAGCGAAATGATTGCGGAAATTTGGTTTTTTCGCCATTGATTCCTTGAAATCAATGGTTTGCATTCCTTGGATGTTTTTTTTAATTCATTTCCAAGCACCTATTCTCAGCGAAGGGAAAGGTTGTTAGAATCCAATGAAGTGAATCTTTGACGTCTTCTCCCATTGGCATATTCGACCTTTTCTCAAACCTCTATTTTGTCTTCGATATTTCTCACTATAATTATCAGAAATGACGTTTTTCGGTAATGACAGGCAATTTTTTGTGCTGATAGAAAAAATGCCTCTTATGTGAGTCACAGGGTAGCGCGGCTGACATAAAAACCGAAACCAGCTTCCAAGACGTCCAGCTAAGCTCCTCGTTCCAAACCCCATGACCGACATACTCAGAAAAATCACAGACGCCCGACTCCAGGATGTACAATCATTTGCCATGCCGAAGCGTGAACTGCTTGCGCGGCTGGCAGATCGTCACGATTGCAGGCCGTTTTGCCCGGCGTTACGGCAAAACATGACCGAACCCGGCAAGGCGGCGGTCATTGCGGAGATCAAACGCGGCAGTCCGGCCAAGGGGCTGTTTTGCCCGGAACTTGACACGGCCACGTTTGCGCGGGATTATGAAACCGGCGGCGCGGCCTGTCTTTCCGTACTCACCGAGCCGTGTTATTTTTTCGGCGCAAGGGATGATCTCATCACGGCAAGACAAAATTGTACGCTACCGGTGTTGCAGAAGGATTTCATCGTCACGGAGTATCAAATCCTCGAAGCGGCACTTGACGCAGACGCCGTGTTGCTCATCGCGCGATGCCTGGAGCAAACGCAATTGGCCGATTATCACGCCCTGGCAACGGAGCATCATCTGGACGTGCTGGTCGAAGTGTTTGACGAGGAGGATATTGACAAAATCGAGCCGTTCCACTTTCCGCTCATCGGGATCAACCACCGGAACCTTGCGACAATGCAAATCGATCTGGCACGCTCGAAAGAACTGTTTGCCCGTTTTTCGCCGGATCAAACAGTGGTTGCCGCCAGTGGAATCAAGTGCCGAACTGACATGGAGCAGTTGATGCCGCTGGGCATTCGCGCGTTTTTGATCGGCGAAAGCCTTTCAACCAGTCCGAACCGAGTGGAATTATTGCGCGAGCTTGTCGGTGGGTAAAAAACAACACTTTAATTATCTCTCGCAGAGACCGCCGAGGACGCAAAGAAAACATTTCAAATACAAAAACTCTCCGCGCACTTTGCGGCCTCTGCGTGAAACGAAAAAATGATCATCAAAATTTGCGGAATCACGTCGCCGGAAACGGCCATAGCCTGTTTTGAACTTGGTGCCGACATGGTCGGGCTGGTGCATTTTCCCCCAAGTTCGCGGCACCTCGACTTGCCGGAACTTGCCAGCATCACCCATGCCATTGCGCCGTTTCGCAAATCGGGCAAACAAATCGTGTTGCTTGTTGTTGACAAGATCGAACAAAAGATATTGCGCATCCTCGATGTGTGCGACCATCAATTTGACTTCGTTCAGTTTTACGGTGAAGAAACGGAAGTCCGGCGACTGGAAAACCATGTGCGCGTGTTGCGTCCTGTACGCGATGAAGTGACCTGCCACCGGTTGCTCGCGCAAAGCGACACGGCATTTCACCCAAACGACGGGCCTCAGTACGTCGTGGAACTGGCTCCCGGTCTTTATCCCGGTGGCAACGGAAAATGCTGGAATTGGTCGGACGCGGCACCGTTTTGCCGAAGATTTCCGTCGCTCCTCGCCGGCGGCATCACGCCGGAGAACGTTGCCGAAGCGATACGCCTTGCACAACCGCTCGGCATTGACGTTTCCAGCGGCGTCGAGCCGTCGCCGGGCGTGAAAGACATTGACAAAGTGAAACAATTGATCGAAAATGTCCGTCAAGCAGTCATTTTTGGAGATAACAACCATGAAAACCATACAACCGGATGAACGCGGCTATTTCGGGCAGTACGGCGGCATGTATGTCGGCGAGACGCTTGTTTCCCCGCTCAAGAAACTTGCCGCTACGATGCAGGAAGCGTTTGACGATGAAGCGTTCTGGAATGAGTACCGCGAACTGTTACGACAATACGTCGGTCGTGAAACGCCATGTTATTTTGCCCGGCGGTTGAGCGACACGGTTGGCACGGCGAACTTATGGCTCAAACGCGAAGACTTGGCACATACCGGAGCGCACAAAGTCAATAACACCATCGGCCAGGCACTGCTGGCCAAACGCATGGGCAAGCGACGATTGATCGCCGAGACCGGAGCCGGTCAGCACGGGGTGGCCACGGCGACGGTGGCGGCATTGCTGGGTTTTGAATGCCGCGTTTTTATGGGTGCGGAAGATATCCGACGACAACAACCCAACGTGTTGCGGATGGAATTGCTCGGCACTGAAGTCGTGCCGGTCGAGTCCGGCACCAGGACGCTCAAAGACGCGATGAACGCGGCCATGCGATATTGGAGTCAGGTGGTGGACGACACGTTTTACGTCGTCGGAACCGTGGCCGGGCCGCATCCGTATCCGGTCATGGTTCGCGAATTTCAGAAGATCATCGGCGAAGAGGCACGCTCGCAAATGGTACAACTGACGGGCAAGTTGCCGGATCGCGTCATTGCGGCGGTCGGCGGTGGCAGCAACGCAATGGGAATATTTTATCCTTTTCTCAACGATGACGCGGTCGAACTGATCGGCGTGGAAGCGGCGGGACACGGTCTCGAAACCGGCGAACATGCTGCGTCGTTGACCTGCGGAACGCTGGGCGTTTTACACGGGGCCAAGTCGATGCTGTTGCAGGACGTCCACGGCCAGGTGCAGGAAGCGTATTCGATTTCCGCCGGACTGGATTACCCCGGCGTGGGACCGGAACACGCGATGTTACGGGATTGCGGACGCGTTCGTTATGAAACCATCACCGACAAGGAAGCCCTTGAAGCGTTCCAATTGCTTTGCCGCACCGAAGGGATTATTCCCGCGCTGGAAAGCTCACACGCCCTGGCTCAAACAATCAAAGAGGCAAAACGACTCCACGATCCGTCACCCGCAACCACGACACGTCCCGATTTCCTCGTCTGCCTTTCGGGACGCGGCGACAAGGACTTGCAACATGTTGCGGGGTTTATTCGGTAGGGTTTTCGCCAAAAAATCGTCGGACAGGATTTCCAAGTTCAGTTTTTTTGACAGGAAAGAAGGCAAAAGGAGTATCCCCGTTATCCTCAAAATCCTGCCCCTTGAACCGATCTGAGTGAATTAATCGAACGGTAACCATTCAACGCCGGTTTCCGTAACGCGAAACTTTTTGGCGCGAATACTGGAACCATGGTTAAGTGATCTCAACCATGCTGAGATGCGTCATCTCACCGGCTATTCCTGGCAGGTTGGTCCTCACCAGAGCCTGCTTCCGCTTCGCCGGATGGTTTTATTGTAGCAAATCAAGACATCCCGGT
>WRMR01000252.1 GCA_009776995.1 Planctomycetaceae bacterium
AGTGCTTTTTTGGAATCAATGTAGTTGTGAACGGCAAGAGACAGTTGCTTCAACTTGTTGCTGCACTGCATTCTCCTCGCCGCTTCACGGGCCGCTTGCACGGCGGGGAGCAGCAGACTGATCAAAATCCCGATGATCGCGATGACCACCAAAAGTTCGACGAGCGTAAATCCTGATTGTTTGTTAGTCGTGGTTTTCATGTTCTTTCTCCTTTGTGAAAAAGTTGGTACTTGTAAAATCATGGTTAGCTTTTTCTGTATCGATCATTCTGAATTGGCACGCGCCATGTCCGGGCGGTCGGTTGTGATGCTGATAACGCCTGCCTTGCGAAGTACGGCCATGCGTGCCGGATCGTTAACCGTCCAACACCAGACTGTGATGCCCGCGTCGTTCAGACCCTTGACCACATTCGCGTTCATGTGGGTATGGGCAAGGTCGAGCAGGTTCGTATCAATTTCATTGGCGGCGGCAACGAGAAATTCGACCAGTTCCGCATCGCTCTTTTCCCATTTGTCACCCCAAAGCCAGGCCACAGGAATCGTCGGGGCAAGTTTGCGAATGGTTTTCACAACGTCTTTCGAGAAGGCAATGATGACGGTGCGGTCTTCCAGTTTTGCCTTCTTGACCGCGTCGATCACCTGTTGCTCAAACCCGGCCTGCTTGATTTCGATGACCGGCCAACATTCCGATTGCTTCAACGCCGCCAGCATTTCGTCGAGAGTCGGGATTTTTTCTCCGGCAAATTTCGCGTCTTTCCAGCTTCCGGCATCCAGCCGGCGAATTTCGTCAAAGGACAATTCGTTAAGTCTCACCGGTTTTGGTTTGCCATCAACGATTTCCGCTTTGACATTGGTTGTGCGGTTGAAGGTGCCGTCGTGCATCACAAATACAACGCCGTCCCGACTGATATACACGTCGAATTCACAACCTTCGGCTTTGGCGTTGATGGCCCCGGTCGCCGCTGCAACTGTATTTTCCGGATATTCATACGAAAATCCACGGTGTGCGACCACAGGCAAATCGGGAATTTTGAACTCCTTGGGTTTGACCTTGTCTGCAGCGTTTGTGATCCCGCACAAAGACATGATCATCATCATTGCCGACAAAGACAGAGTACAATGTTTCATTTTTTCGCTTTCTGTTGAATTTGTGTTATTTTCAGTAGTTCGATTTTTTCTCTTTGACCGGTTTGCCGACATCAAACGTCGCCTGGGTCATTTTTTTGCTATTGGTAATTTCGAGTTCATGCGGCGTTGTATTGGCATTCGAAAATTTGGGTTCGACAGTCCGGTACTCTGTACCTGGGGAATCGACCATATCGCCATAACTGTCCATCACTTGTGTGACATCTTCAATGACGGTTTTCCGAACGGTGACCTTGTACGTGCCGACAGGAACGCCTTTAAAACCGTAAGTGGAGAGAACAGCCTTACCTCTTTCATCTGTGATGCCCGAGGGAAGATAGACAGTTTTTACTTCACCAAAGGATTCAAGGGCAATTGTTGCTCCGGCGAGCGGTTTTTCTTCTTGTGTGATCGTTATCTCACAAGGAAAAAGCGGCGGTAAATCTTTCGGTTTGCCGTCATCTCTCGTACAACCGGCAATGGATAAAACGGCAAGCATTAATGGTATGATTATTCTTTTCATGGGATTTAAGAGGTTAGGAGTGAGTTTAATAAAAGCCGGAATGGAGCTCAGCAATAACGGTTTTCCCGATGGCTGACCGTCATTACAGCGGAATACCACCCTTCATTCCGCCTTTTATTGGAATCAACACTTACGATTTACAACGACTTGCTTTCGCCGCCGTTGGGAGTGCCCATGGCTCCCCAGACGCCAAATCGACTTTCTCCCTGTAAATAGGTGCCTGTTCGCGTCATTGGTAAGCCTCCCGTGTCGACGCTATCCGATACGAATTGAACTGATCCATCCAACAAGCCAGCGTTTACCCCGCCCGTGTGATTGCTCGTCGGTGCGAGAATCCCTACACGAATCGCTTCAGTGGTTTCCTTGTTACACGATGGACCATTCGGCGGTATGATGGTGTGAAATCCGGTTTGGGCGGCATAGGTTTCCAGCCAGTTGCCGCCGCGCGGATGAACATAAGGCTGAGGCAAAGCTCCATTATCTCCCCACTTGTAAGTGTTTCCATCACGAAGTGCCATACACATGCTCGGGTAGGCATTGTAACCCCCATCATCAAAATCCTGGTAACCAGCAATGCTGCCTTTGATTGTTTCTTTATTCCAATCGCCGGTCACGGTTTCACTACAGACGATAGTATTGCTCGTTCCGTCGGTTGCCGTACCAAAATCACTCCGTTTGTAGTAATAAAAGAGCAACCGATGAGTCAGGTTACCGGTTCCCGGAGTTTGACCCACTGGCGTATTGACTCTGTTTACCCCGGTCCCGGTGAATGAATGAGTGAAAGGTGAGGCATTTTGGTCCACGTGGGCGATACCATCAGCAAAGGAAATAACGAGATTCGTTCGTGAACATGCATGGTTATGGGCACCGCCAAGCATTGTTAAGTCGTATCGTTCGCCGTCAGAAGGGCAAAGCAACGCTGTAACGCGGGTATTACGAATCTCTTGTCCCTTACGATTTGCCGGTGTGTCGGCAACAACGCCAACGGTTGGTATCCAAGGGGCGGTGATGGTATCGTCGTTATCAATTGCGTCCTTGAGTGCCGCTTGCTCCAGATATGGAAGGAGACGGTAATGAACCGAAAAACGCTCATGCTTGACAGTACCTTGACTGTACTGCGAAGGCAAGCACTTCATGGCATCATGGTGATTGTGGAGGGCAAGACTCCACTGTTTCACGTTATTCGAACACTGCATTCTCCTCGCCGCTTCACGGGCCGCTTGCACGGCGGGGAGCAGCAGACTGATCAAAATCCCGATGATCGCGATGACCACCAAAAGTTCGACGAGCGTAAATCCTGTTTTTTTACTCATGGCAAATCTCCAATTCTTTCAATTTTTTCAATCAAATAGTTTTTACTGACCGATACTTTCGAGTTGACAATACACACTTTCACATAAGGGACTACGGGTTCTTCAAAGGTTTTGTCAAAACATTCCCCGCAAAGGCGATCCCCGCTTTCCCGGCATGGAATACTCACGTTCGTGAGCGTTCCACAGCTTTCACATTCGTACATGGCGATTTTCCTTTTCTGCAAGTCAGACAAACAGTGAAAAAACAAATCCCAATGCCACCAAAGCAATTGCGATTTCCACGAAGGAAAATCCGCTTGCCGTTGTTGATTCCGTTGTGTTCATAATCTTTCCTTGCCTTTCCTTGTTGAGTGGGTTGACCAGACTGTTGCCGCCGCGTTTTCCGCGATCAAAACGGCAACATCAGTTTCATGGCGTGTATTTTCCATATCCGTGTTAAGACAAAATGAGGCTCTTGTTAAGAATGAAATAAATTCATCGGACTTCAAAAACGATTCGCTCATGCGATGGAAACGGTGTATGATTTCACCTGTTTTCCGCTGAAAATTAATCAGATCATGATTTTGAGCTCATGCAAATTTAATTTTTCCAGCTATAATCAGGTTTTATGTTTCCCAAAACTCCAACTTGAACAAACAGGAACAATCTCATGAAAAATTTCTCAAGACGCGGATTTTTGTGCTTGTCGTTATCGGCATTGATGACGTCATTTGTTTCGTGCATCATCGCTGCGGAAACCGGTGACGAATGGTGTTTCGGCGTCATTCCGGACACGCAATGGAATTCCGAAGCCGCCCCGTTTCACGGCACCGCCGTTCACGTCATTGACGCCATCAACAAGGAAATGATCCGCCGCAAGGTCGATTTCATCATTCAAGTGGGTGATCTCGTCGAACGTTCTTCGGAACTCTCGTTTCAAACACGCGCCGCGTGCAATCAACCGCTGGAAGAAGCCGGAATTAAGTATTATCCGCTGCGCGGCAATCACGACAGTGCTGATCGGGATGCCGTCCGTCAATTCAAAGCGGCATTTCCGAATCTTCCCGGAAATGAAGGTTGCGGCGGCTCAAGTCCCGATCTGCCTGGTATGCAAGGCATGACTTATTCCTTCACACACAAAGGCGGGAAGTTCGTGCTTTTGGACATTTTCCCGGTTTATGATGACGGAACATCACAAGGCAAAGCCTGGTCCATCAGTGAACAGCAACCCTGGATCACCGAACAATTGCAGGCGGACGATCACCGTTTTGCGATGGTCTTTTCCCACAAAAACCTGCTGGGGCAAAATCACAAAGACAATCTTTTCGGCAGCGGAAGCGATCAGAATGCCCCGCAAGACGTTCAAAATGCGTTTTATGCAAGTTTGCATGACAATGGTGTCAAGCATTTCATGAGCGGCCATGACCACATCTATCACCGTTCGGACATCACGAGCCCTGACGGACAATCTCAAGTCCGGCAAATCATTTGCGGCAGTGCCGCCCACAAATTCTATACGCCCCAGCCGCCGTTCATGGATCGTGAAACAAAGCTGGCGCAGGAACTCAACCGCATTGGATTTCTGATCGTTCGCGTAAACCAGGAGGGGGTCCAGGCGGAGTATTATTCCACGGAACCGTTCGGCAAAGAGCCGTTTTCGCCGCAATGGGAGATTCGTGACACTTTCGGGTACGAATTCGTCGTTCGGGATTAAACACTTAGGACTCACGCCGAAACAAGCTTAGGACTCACGCCGAAACAAGCTGTTCGATCAATCCGAGCCGCGACGGTTACGGAGCGGTTGAACGGGTTGAGACTCTGCACCGCTTCGACCGCTCGATAACTCTCGCGGCTCTGATTGTTTGCGTTGTTTGCATCACGGTGTCCTGTCATTGCGCCGGAGTACCGGCTCCATTCCGGCTTTTATTTTAACTCCTATACTCCTCATCCCTAACCCCTCATCCTTCCCCCCATGCGTTCCAACAGCCAGCAAATCATAGAACAGGCCAATCGGCTCATTCCCGGCGGGGTCAACAGCCCGGCGCGGGCGCTCTGGAGCAAAGGCACACGGTAAGCGTCGAGCGTATTTTGCAAATTCTCACGCCACTGCTTGTATGCCTTGCCGGTGGTCGATTGCGGACGTTTTTCCGCTTGACTTTTGAGTGCCTTGATGACCGTCTCTTCACTCAATCGCTTGTTATACGTTTCGGGGTTGATGTCAAAGCCGTCCGCAAAAACCTTGTTCGCAACATCGGTCAGCTTGGGAAAAGGAAGATTTGCCAGCATCGCCTCCAAAATCACCTGAACCGCACAGTCCAAAGCAAGTTGCCTTTCAGCGCATTTCATGTAACGGTCCGAAAGAGTCTGGGCGAGTCTCATTTGGCACATCTTCAATGGTTTCCGACAATTGATTGGTGTCCGGTAAAAGGAGTTCCGATGCAATCCTGTTCAATTGAAGGCATTCACGCAGAAAAAAGCACTCATGATTTTCGGGGGCAGACTTTTGGGCATCCTCCGTGAGCAGCAATTGTTCGTAAAAACGAAGTGCCGCCGCGACTTCCTGCCGATTCCATTTGTTGACCGCGTCCTCCGGCAACATGATCTGGAAATCCGCATCCTGATATTCCCAGCCGTCGTGAATTTCCGTAAAAAACTCCGGTTGGAAACTAACACCGCGAAAGAGGTGATCGGAGTGCTTGGGATAATCAGTGGGAATTCGCTCGAGAAAAGGGCTGCAAAGATAGACGCCGTATTCCTCCTTCGGCACCTTGTCGGCAAACGCGAAACCATACCGATTCCAAGTGACCCAACGGGCTTTCACAACTGTTTCCTTGAGTTCGTCAATCGATGAGGCATCGGTTTTTGCCGCAATATAAAGATCAGGCCGAACCGTACCTTCCAACACATGACTCAGCGTCTGGTGCAAGTGGTACGGCGAGGCACCCTCGATGTGATAAATGCAGATCAAATATTGCGGCATGGAACCAAAAAAACATGAGGCGACAACTTCGACAAATGACGATCAAGCCAATTATAACATTTACATTTTGCTTTTCCAGTAAGGCATGTATGATTTTGGCACTCAAAAGCGTTTTTGTGTACAAATTTTGCCAGGATTGTTGTGAAATCCCTTGTTTTCAAGTTCACACTGTGTATAATATAATCGAAATACTGGCAGTTACGCATGGAATGATGGCTTCGTCTGATGGCCACCGTTCAAAACTACAGGGCACGCAGTCATGAGCGATCTCGTAGAACCCGATTTCAATACTTGGACAGAGGTAATCGGCTCATATTTTTTTTCTGACCCACGCAACTATGGGAGGTCAATTGCATTAACGTGTGATACGGAAACGCTGAGTGAAAGCGTCAAAAATTTTCGTGATGGTGCATTCACTGGTGTTTTTAGTTTTGATAGGGGAAATTTTGCCGTCCATCAAGTCAAAAATCAATTTTTTCGTACCATACACGAGTGGCTGAAAAAAAGTTGCTGCAATTGGTTACCAAGTGGCCATGTGAATGGTTACCCGAGAATCCTTCCATTAGTTGCCGCACAGGTTCTTACTGTGTATGAGATGAAACGGCGGAATGGTGATATGGGACAAACACCATATTGGCCTTGTTTGGAGCATCTACTAGGATGCGACAGGTGCTGTAATTGCATACGAAAGTTGAGGCAAGATGAACGTCACCGTAGATTATGGATTAAGTTTCGGGAGTGGGTTAATGGTGAGAAAAAAAGGAGCGTGTGGATATGTTGAAGTGCCAACAGAAGAAAGAGGGAACTGTTGTTATACCACTAACCGCCAATAGGCTGGCATTTTCACAATTGAGAAATGATGTTATATTTCCTCCTTTGGCATTCATCAAACAAGGAGGACACCCATGTTGCGAGCGAGTTATAGCGACGAGGAAAAATCTCTTTTTCACCAACTGCGATACAGCTATCCCGACGAACGCGTCATGCGGCGGTTTGAAATTCTGTGGCTTCATGCTTGTGGAAAATTCGCGCCGGAGATTGCGCTTATCGTTCAGCAAAACGACGACACCGTTCGCAAAGTGATTAAGGATTTCAAGAAAGGCGGCATCGCACTCGTGACGGCCATTGATTCGAATCATCCGACAAGCGAACTCGAAAAACATCGCGGCTCCATCATCGAGGAGTTCACCTTGCGCCCGCCTGCTTCGTCCAAAGAAGCCGCCGCACGAATCGAAAAATTAACCGGTGTCAAACGCAGTGAACAACGTGTCCGTATTTTCATGAACCGCATCGGCATGAAGTTTCGCAAGGTGGCCGCCATCCCCGCCAAGGCGGATTTGGACAAGCAGGAGGATTTTAAAAAAACGTTTTGGAGCCTGAAATAGC
>WRMR01000253.1 GCA_009776995.1 Planctomycetaceae bacterium
AACGGTACCGTTCCCGAAAAACCCGTCGCATACGCTCCGGGTTGCTGTTTTAAAACTTCACTTTCTTGGCGTTGTGCGGTATAACTCCGGCATCCAGGACGCCCGGCAAACTCCTCACTTTCTCCCGCGTTACCTCAACCGCTTCCCTTGCCCGGCGGCGGCTTTGGGGGTCACGGTCACCGATGCAGAACCGACGGCAACGCCTTCGGTGTTTGCCCCAAAGAGCCGCACAACGTACTCCCCATCCAAGTCGTCCGGCACGGGCAGTTCCAGTTCAAACGCGTCCTCTTGCGACTTGTGCCATACGTAATTGATCGACCTGTTATTCGCTGCCAGGTAAGTTTTCAAAAATTCCTCATTCGACTCTTCAGTGGACTTGAACGGAGTTCGCTCTTTTGGTACAGTCACAGGTTTGATGCGCGGCGACGCCAGTTCCGCAACAATGACCCCGCCGGGCGTATCACTGCGTCCGATTTTTCCCTTGATTGTCATGGCACCGCCTGCTTCGACGCTGCGCGGCGTGTCAAAAGACAAACGCTCCGGCAAGGGCAAACGCAACAAAGGGTCGCCGAACAGGTGAAAGAGATGCACGTGATCGACCAACTGCTCGTTCAGCCGGTTCGAGGTCGGGTCACTCAACCAGGCCATTGTGTCGATCATGCCACGAATCGCCTGTTTTGCTTCGCCTTCCGGGTGCCGCCGGGCGAACAGAGGACGTTTTTCCGTTTGCGACGATGGGCCGGTCAAACGCGTTCCCACCGCACTGACGGCACTGGCCGGCATGGAGATGACCGTGTTGGCTGATTGTTTCAGCGTTGACGACACACTGCGTTCCCTGGAACGCGGCGTCAGCATGTTTCGCTTGGCGTTGAGAAAGATCGTGCCGAGATTCTTTGCACCTTGCGATGAACTCGTTTCGCCGAGTGCCTCGTCGAGCAACTCCAGTCCGAACACAGCAATCCCGTAAGGCATCGCAACGCGTGACGACGCAATGACCGCAACCGGGCCGTTCGGTTGCCGCAGTAAATCTTCCGCAATGCAGTCTTCAATCGCGTCGAACGCCCCGGTGTAACAGGCACAAAAAACCGCAATCGGCAGGCCGCTGCGCGAATGCACATACTGCGAGTCGCCTTCGACGAAAATGGCGTAATCGGCAAGTGGCGTTCGCACCGTGTCCAGTGCTTTGTGATAGCCGTGTCCCATGTAAACCCAAAACAGGCAACCTTCGTTCAGCCGCTCGACGGTGACACTGCGAAACAGTTCCGGTGGCGGACAATAGGCACTTTTCCAATTTGCTTGCGTCAGTGACAGGTCGTAGCTCTCATCGATCATCTCGGACAGAATATAACGCACGGTCGATTCGATTTGCGTGTCGATCAGCGGCGAAAAACCACCGACACCCGCGACAAGATTGACGCGACGACGCCAGAACCCCAAGTCGGCTTCGTTCTCGTAGCGGATGATTTTTGTGATCATCGTGGTCAATTCCTCCGGCGTATCAGCCGTCAGACGTCCGACCGCCAGTTCGGGCATGTTGTCGTCGCTCAAGTCGGCGTAGTAATTGTCGGTGGCGATGTCCTTTTCCTTCCCGAAGGCGGAAATGACCAGTGCCTCAACGCGGGCGGTCGGGATCAGCCGCTCGGACACGGTTGGCTCGGACGAGATTTCCGGCGTTGCGTCGCCGATAAGCAACAGGTATTTGACCGACGGGTCGCTTTTTACCAGGGCGCGAATCCGCGATTTCAGGAACGCCGACGTCGTGTAAGGAATGCGGTTGACATTTTGGGGGTCCGTTGCGACGTTGCCGTTTTTGTCCCGGAGTTTCGGTTCCTCAAGCATGTAAATTTTGTACCCCTGGTTCATGCGGTACTGCATCCAGGGTTCGAGTGCCTTGCGGAACATCGGCGGACAAATCACCGCGACCGATTCGCCGTTCCAGGTGACGGTGGGCTGTGAGACAGCCGGCGGCGCGTCCGAAAGTAACGCGTCCTGCGCAAGATCATCCGGCGTCTGCCCCCAGGCGGGGACAAATCCAAGCGTAAACGCGAAGAAAAAATGGATCTGCAACAAGGCTCGCCGCATAAGATGCAAGTGTACTCAAATCATTGGAGTATGTCAACCACAAATTGAAGCGTACACAATTTGCCCCTGCTGTGTCAAGGGCAGTTGACTTGGAGTAAAACCAGAAATTACGGAATAGAAAAATTTTCCCCACCGAACAAGAATGCGAAATTTGGGGCAACAGAGACCTTTATCAACTCTCTTTAGAAATTTGTATCTTTTATCTTTCTTTTAGATAAATCAAAAAATCAAAGGCAATTGTCAGTAAAAAATCCGCAAATTTCTCTCTTTATTTGATCTTGTCTTTGAACAAAAGCTAATATTCTGCGCATGGTTTTCCAATTTGCTGTAAATTTTAGGTAAAATGCGCAAAAAAAATAAAAAATATGTTGTTGTATTCTTGATTGTCAAATCAGTTTGATTATTATGATTATAGGATATACGATGTATTTATCCTGAGTGGAGTCGGCAAATTGTTTTGCTGTCGGTTTTAGTCCGGCGAATGAGAAGTCAAGTTTAGCCATCGGTCTTTGACCGGCGAAGAAAATGAGAAAAAAATGACCCAAACAATGTTCACCACACTTTCCAAGACAGTTTTGTTCAGCATGGCGGTTGTGATTTGCTCAAAAGTCGGTGCGGTTTTGGCACAAGTCTGTTGCGAAGACAACATTGGAATCACAACGGTCGCACAACGTCACGTGACGGGTCCCGTAACGGAAACATCGCCATTGGCTTATTCTGTGGCGTATCCCTCAACCACTGTGCCGGCAAACGCTTACAAAATTGAAAACGAAACCGTGTACCGCGATGAGCAGCAAACCCGGTTGCGTCAGTTTTGGGACGACGAAATTCGAGAGCGGCGATATACTGTTTACCGACAGGTTCCAGAAACGACGATCAAACAGGAAATCTATAAGGTTCTCAAGCCGATTTGGACGACAGAATATCGCGACACAAGCTACGATGTGGTTCGGACAGTGCCGGAAACCTCGGTGCGGCAAGAGCGATACACGGTCAGCCGTCCGGTCTGGGAAACTGCCGAACGCGACGTTTGGCAGACAGTCCGCCGTCCGGTGCAGGAAACCTACATGCAGGAAAGACGTTACGTTCTCAACCGTCCTGTGACGAGTTACAAGGCGGAAATCGTTGATCGTGGTCAGTACGTCAATCAAACGCTTGTCGAGCCGGGTAAAACCTACCACCGTTTGGCTTGGCACAATGGCGGGACATATATTAACCCGGATACCGGGGCTTCGCGCTGGCAGTTGCCGGGCTTGTACTGGACGCCCATGCACGGAGATCAAAAACTCCGCCAGGAAACCGTGTATCAGCCGAATCTCGTTGAGCAACTGACGCCCGTGACGACCCTTGTGTCGGAAACGGTTATCGATCAGATTCCAACCACCCGGACGACGTATCAGGAGGAACGTATCCTCAAAAAAGAGCCGTACCAAGTGATGCGCATGGTGCAGGAGGAACGCACAAGAGAAATTCCTGAAACGAGATACCGCCAGGTTGTCGAACGGGTTCAGCAAACGACGCCTGTGCAGGTCTATCGGTTGGAAACACAGGAAGTCGTTCGCGACATTCCGGTGACCGCTTACAAAACGGTTGCTGAAGAACGCGTCGAGCAATACAGCGTCAAAGTGCCGCGAATCGAGCAGATTATCGAAACAGTGCAGAAACCGTACACAGTTCAAAAGCGAGTTCCTCTGGACGAATTTGGTAACCCGGTCACCATTTATCCCGGCCCAGTCACAGGACCTTCGATAATCACGATGCCAACGGATCGAACGTATGCCGAAAAGCCGCAACAGAATGGCCATGAAAATGGTACGGGGTCTGTGGAAAATGACCCCGCCGAGGAACCGCCTGCAATACCGGAACGTGATCAGCAGGACAGCACAGGTACGAAACCCAACCCGAATCAGATTGATTTCGGTTCAAGCAGGACGTAGTGGCGACTCGTGCAAAAAATGGATACTGTAGCATAATAATGGGTTATGCCATTTACAATTCATTACACACGAATAGCTTATGGCGAAACAGTTGTTTTGCTGTGGTTTCACAAAGAGCACAAAGGAAATAAGTCTTTATTTTCAATCTCTCTGTGGTGCCGTGTGAAAAACAATCGCCCATTACTATGCTACAGTCTCAAAAAATGTGAACATTTCGATCAGAGCCGCGACGGGAACGAAGCGTAGCAGAGTGCCAGTTCTTGGGTGGAAACCGCCCTCTCCGGGCACTCTGTTCGGTCACTCTGTGACTTCCCTGCGTTCCCGGTTGCTGTTTCTTGCGCAAAAACTTTGGTTCAAGACACTTTCCAAGACAGTCTGGCTATTTTCACGGGTGGGGTTATACTTGAATCGTGATGGAAAATCAAGGTATGGCACCCGACCCGATGGCGAACATGCTTTCGGGATTTGGAAGTGAACCCTGAACCGGTATCCAAGACGCCCGGCGAAACGGGATGGCTTCGTCTCATAAAGAACACCATGGAATTTCTCAGCCCGATGGCGGGATACCTGGCACTGTTGGTCGTGCCGATTATCCTGTTTTACATATTGAAAGTCCGTCTGCGGCAGGAAAACGTCTCAACGATCATTTTCTGGCAACAAGTTTTTGAAGAACGACGGACACGGTCACTCTGGCGACGGTTGCGGCATCTCTTGTCGCTGTTGATCAGCCTGCTGTTTTTGTCGTTGCTCGTTGTTGCACTGCTCGATCCCATACTGACTTCGCAAAATAAAGAATCGCGGACAGTCATCATTGTTGACAATTCGGCGAGTATGAACGCTTTTGACAGGGGGGCAACAACCCGATTCGATCTGGCCAAGACGGAACTCGCCCGGTTTTTGGCCGGAACCGAAGTGGGCCGGCAGACAGCCATTCTCACCGCCGGGGGGGAACCGCAGGTCGTGGTCGGTTTTACCAACCATCTGGGAACACTTCGCAAAATGGCCGCCGAAATCTTGCCGACCGACTACCCGACCGAATTGGGCAAAGCCATCGAAGTGGCCAGACACTTGATCGCCGACGAACCGGATTCCGTCATACTCGTTTATACCGATGGCTGCACGCCGGACATGGAGCGACATCTGACAGCCGATGACCTGCGTTTCGTGCCTGTTGGCAGGCCGCTTGATAATGTCGCCATCACGCGGTTTCAGCCGCGACGTTCCATCGGCGACGCCATCGGCTACGAGATTCTTGTCGAAGCGGTCAACTACGGTGAAAGCGAAGTGACCTGCCGGCTCGAAATCGACCTTGATGATATGCCGGTTGACATTCTTACGCTGACGCTTGTGCCCGATGTTCCGCAAACACATCTTGTCCGAAGCACAACCGATCGCGGCGGCTTGCTCGTCGCGAAGCTCGACCATACAGACGCTTTCCCACTTGATAATACGGCCATGGCGATACTTCCGCCGCGTCCCGTGCAAAAGCTGCTTTTTTACGGTGAGAGCGATTTTTTTCTCGGTCACGTGTTGCAGTCGCAACAGAACATCGATCTGACTGTTATCGCCGAATGCCCTGCCATTGTGCCACCGGAGAGTGTGCTGATTATCCATCGTACCGTGCCGGAAACGATTCCGCCGGGCAACGTGCTGGTCATCGACCCGCAAAATGATTCCGACTTTTTTCGTGTGGGCGAACCGCTTGAATCACCGTTGGTGGCCAACGAAGACAAAGATTCGCCGTTGATGCGTTTTGTGCATCTCAACAACGTCCTCATGCCGGGTGCGAAAAAACTGTCGCCGCCGCAGGGAAGTTCAGAGTTCAGAGTGCGGAGTGCGGAGTATGACAATCACTCTGAACTTGACACGTTACACTCCGTACTTGCTTCGACGCCGGAGGAATCGCCGGTTTATTTGCAATGGCAAAGTCCCGACCGCAAATTGCTTCTGCTTTCGGCGGAGTTGAAACGCGGTGATTTGGCACTCCGCACGGCGTTCCCGATCATGATTTCGAACGCCCTCAACTTTTTCCGCGATGGCAGCGGCGAACTGGAACACGCCTGGTCCACCGGCGAGGTCGTCACGCTGCCCGTCACCACCGCAGAGCAGGAACTCGTCTTGCGCAATCCCACAGGCGAAATGCGGTTGTTTCCCGTCCAATCGGGGCAACTTTCGCTTGGCACATTACCCCATTGCGGTCTTTGGCAAATCCTGTCGCCACAGACTTCTGACGCAGTGGATGCCGTGACGCCGATCGCGCAACTCTCGTGCAATCTGGCCGACCGCAATGAAAGTAATCTCCGTTTGGCACCGGAGTCATTTTACCGCGATCACTCGCACAACATCGTGCGTGCCGCCGCCGGGCGACCAATTTGGTTCTGGTTGGTTGTCATCGCCGGCCTGTTCACCACGGCGGAATGGTTCCTGTACCAACGTCGCTGGGTGGACTGAGAAGGATGTTGCATGGTTGCGTCAGTTGCCCCAGGGAGGCGATACCAATGGCAACTGAGAACGCAACAAAGTGAAATGACCGGATGACCAATCTTCGAGCGGTCACATATCCGGTCACTGCGCTACGATCCGTTCCCGGTTGTCGCGATGCCCCTCAATCCGGCACCCAGAGTTTGCGTTCGGGGACGGGAGGAGTTTGCGGCGGTGGTTCCTGGGGCGAACCGAACGGCGAATCGGCTTGCGGCGGCGGCGCGGCGGAAAACGGACTGACGGGTGTTGGGGCGCGTCGCGGTTGTTGCCGGGCGTAGGCGGTCGGCGTGCCATCGGGATTGAGCAGTCCCATCTGCACAAAGAGTGTCTGCATGGCGGCCATGACCTGCGGATCGTTTTTATGGGTCGTCATGATGTGGTTAATCATGCGAAACGCCTGCTGCTGATCCACTTCTTTGATACGAACCATGAGTTCGGCCACGTCCCACTCCCCAACTGGCAGATTGAGTTCCTTCGCCTCATTTCTGGCACGGTCGATCCAGAGAATTGCCGTTTCGTAATCCGCGCGATCCTCCGCGTCGTCGATCAGCACACGAAATGCCAACGCCCTGAGGTTCGGGTCGAAGTCCCGCAACGGACGTTCGAGTAACGCGGCGGCGAAGTGCAACGCGCCGCGTTCTTCGGCAATCAGGTCGAGCATGGCCAGTTCCCCGGCGAGGCTGTCGTTGGAAATCGGCGTGGTATCGACGCGGAACCATCGTGTCACCGGCAGTTGCGACAGGGCAATTTCCGGGTTATCCACCGGGCGCATGATGTCGGCGAGCTC
>WRMR01000254.1 GCA_009776995.1 Planctomycetaceae bacterium
ATGGTCAAGGACGGCTTGAGCTTGAAACGCTCGTCGTGTCGCTCCTGACAAAAGGTTCGCCGCATGTTTGATGGTATCGATGGTTTGTGTATCTGGTCTTGGCAACATAAATTCCTCCGTGAGTCACAGGTGTGGATCACGAGGAAGTTTAACACGTTTACCAAATTCAACCAATGCCAATTCCCGTATTTCTTGCCGGTTAATTTCTGCCGAAAGCCAAAGCAAACGTGAATGCCTTGCGACCGTGTTTGCCGCGTTTGCCATTTTGATTTTTTTTTCTCGCAGAGGACGCGGAGTTCGCAGAGAACACCCTCTGCAGCCTCCGCGAGAAATTTCGTTTTCATCGTGTTCCGGCAAACGGCGAACAATGACTGGATGTGGCAAAGTGCGCAAAACAGTACGCGAATAAAAAACGCGTTCGTGTATTCGTGACCGTGATGTCCTCAGCGAAAAGTTTTCCGACCTCGCCGATGAACCGATCTTGAACATGCGGAAAACTTTTGCTATAATTTTCCCTGATTGAGCCCATGTGTTTTCCTCCTGAAAATGGTTGGTTGTAATTGACACAACCTTGTTACCAGAAAAACCTTGGGCTTGTCCATACCAATTTTTAACGCGGGAACCTTTCTTGGGAACTACTGGAGATACAACCATGAACGTCAAAACCGCCCTTGCTGTGATTTTGTTTGCATGCTTTCCGCTCCTGGCGGTCGGGCAGGAAAAAACGCTGGAACTTGAGCCGGACGTCCTCTTTTGTATCGGTTGGCCGGATGGCTTCTGCGACGAACTGGCACTTGCCAAAACCGGTGGTTATACGGCGTATCCCCGTCAATTCCCGTCCGGAAAAATTGAATACGTGGTCGGCAGAAGCAAGCCGGAAGCTGATTGGCCGTTCGTTCATCCCGCACCGATGGACCAGTATTGGGCCAAGGGCGATCCGATTCACCCGTTCACGATCAAATTCGACGCCAAGCCAAATTCGGAGCCACTCACTTTCGTCATCGGCTACCTTGGGACGCTGGACGACCGGATGTCACAGACCGAAGTGACCGTCAATGGCAGCACGTTGCCGACACAGCTTCCCCGACCGGTCGGACATGGCGATGTTGTTTTCAATCCGACGCGTCGCGGTAACCCCGGTTCCATGCGGTTTACGATTCCCGCCAATGTGCTCAGGGACGGAGCCAATGAGATCACCATTCGGCTCCTCGACAAGAGCTGGATTCTTTACGATTACGTTGCCCTGCGGAAGGAAAACAAGTCGCTCGCCAACCGGGACCGGCCGGAAGCCAATCTCCTGACGTTATTCCGTGACGGTCCGATGAGTGACGTGCAAAAAATCGTCTTTGCCGTGCGCCCCTTTGGCCGCGACGGACACTGGTACGCAAATTTCGGTTACTATGCCGATGATGAGAATCGCTTGCCGTTCCCGAACAAGGGCGGCAAACTCTGTATCCTTGACCTCGACACGAAGGAAGTTCAAACGCTGCTTGATGATCCCGAAGGAGCCGTCCGTGACCCAATGGTGCATTACGACGCGGAAAAAATCCTCTTTTCGTACCGTCCCGGCAATTCAAAGTTTTATCACTTGTACGAGATCAACATTGACGGCAACGGGTTGCGGCAAATCACCAACGATGATTTCGATGATATTGAGCCGACTTATCTTCCCAACGGTGATATTGTGTTCGTGTCCAGTCGGGCACAGCGTTGGGTTCAGTGTTGGTTGACGCCGGTTGCCACGATGCACCGCTGTGATGCGAACGGCGACAACATCAAAGCTATTTCATGTAACGTTGAACATGACAACACGCCGTGGGTGTTGCCGAACGGCCAGGTGATTTATACCCGATGGGAATACGTTGATCGCAGTCAGGTGCATTACCACCATCTTTGGATTGCAAATCCCGACGGCATCCGGCAGACGGTGTTGTATGGAAACATGCACCCCGGCACCACGATGATCGACGCCAAATCAATTCCCGGCAGCGACAAAATCGTCGTTTCGTTCTCACCGGGACACGGGCAACGAGAACATGCCGGCGTGGTCACCGTTGTTGACTTGCGGCTCGGTCCGGACGACCAATCGGCGGCAAAGGCAATCAGCCGTCATGCCAACCACCGTGACCCGTGGGCGTTTTCCGAAACGGCGTTCCTGGCCGCCGATGACGCCAGGATGATGCTCATCGATGAATTCGGCAATGAACAGACGATTTATCAACTTGCCGACAGCGAGCAACAACTCGGCCTGAAACTGCACGAACCGCGTCCGATCATCAAGCGCGAACGCGAACGTATCATTCCCGAACAGGTCGATTGGGCGAAAGCAACCGGCGAACTGACTCTGCTCAACGTCTATGACGGTCGCAACATGGCCGGCGTTCCGCACGGCTCGATCAAGAAACTTCTCGTCCTCGAAACGTTGCCGAAACCGATCAACTTCACCGGCGGCATGGAACCGCTGACCTACGGTGGTTCATTCACGCTGGAACGCATCGTCGGCACGATTCCTGTCGAAGAGGACGGCTCCGCGTTTATGGAACTGCCCGCTTTGCGAAGCTTCTTCTTTGTTGCCCTGGATGAAAACGACATGTCCATCAAGCGGATGCAGAGTTTCCTGAATGTGATGCCCGGCGAATCGACGACTTGCATCGGCTGTCACGAAAACCGTACCGCCACGCCGATAGCGGCACCGACAACGGCTCTTGCAACTCGCCTGCCGCCGAGCAAGCCGATTTCCTACGCGGGAATTCCCGACGTGATTGACTATCCCCGTGATGTGCAACCTGTCTGGGACCGGAATTGTGTTTCGTGTCATAATCCCGATAAACGCGAAGGGCATTTCAACTTGTCCGGCCATAGAGGACCAATGTACTCAATCAGTTATTCCAATATCATGACCGGCACACATAGTGCTTTGGAAAATGAGCATTACGGTCAGGAGACGTTAGTTGCGGACGGCAGAAACAGACCGCTGGGGAATTATCCACCGCGAACTCTCGGAAGCAGTGCCAGTGCGCTGTACACAAAATATTGCCGGAAAGAGCATTATGGCGTTGAACTTTCAGAACGTGAAAAGACGCTGGTTCGTCTTTGGATTGAGACGGGTGCAACTTATCCTGGCACTTACGCCGGATTGGGCAGCGGCATGTTGGGCGGTTATGCCGAGAACGCCCTGGATCGCTCCGATTTGGAATGGGAAGAAACAAAAGCGATGCAGGAGGCGATGAAAAATCGTTGCTGTTCCTGTCATACTGACGACACGCAGTTGCCACTTTCTGTTTCGGACGAAATCCGGCATACCTGGTGGGTTTATCCAAACGATCCCAATGACAGCCGCCGGAAATATTCACGGCATCTGCATTTCGATTTGACAAAACCGGAAAAGTCCGCCTTGTTACTCGCCCCGTTGTCCCAAGAGGCCGGCGGTTACGGTTTATGTAACTTTCCTTCCTTCACGGAGGGAGATTCATTGGTCCCCGTCATTCCTGATACAAACGATGAAACCTACAAAACAATCCTGGTCGGTATTGAGCGAGCAAAGACGAAGCTCGACGAAATCAAGCGTTTTGACATGCCGGACTTCGTGCCGAGGCCGCAATATGTCCGGGAAATGAAGAAGTACGGCATTCTCTCAATGGAGGCCGACCCGAATCAGGTGTTCGATATCTATCAACTGGAACAGGATTATTGGAAGTCGCTCTGGTATCAACCCATTGGATTTTAGTGCGACTGCAAAACCTCATCCGCAATGACGGGATTTGCAGAATAACACAAAATTTCCATGATTCCCGTCATTGCACTGCGTTTATTCCGGTTTGCGTTTTTTATGATCCCCCCAACCGAACATTGACACTTTCACGATGGGCGGTGAGTCCCTCTTTCGTGGCGAGTCGGCGGATGTCGTCGGCCATGGCGGCCAGTCCGGTTTTGTCGAAGTACAGAATGCTGTTGGCACGGAGAAAATCGTTGCAGGTCAGCCCGGAAGCGAATCGGGCCGTGCCGCTGGTCGGCAGGACGTGCGAGGGACCCGCTGCGTAATCGCCGACTGCGACGGGCGTGTCATTCCCAAGGAAAATCGCACCCGCACAGGAAATGCGGTTGGCCAGTGCTTCGGCATTTCGCGTTGCGATGTGCAAATGCTCCGGCGCAATCGTGTCGGTAATCGCACAGGCTTCTTCGGCGTCGCGGGTTAAGATGACGGCTCCAAATTCTTCGAGCGACTGCCGCGCCAGTTCCCCGCGTTCGACGACGGCAAGCTGTTTTTCAATGACCGCAACCGCCTTTTCGAGTGCCGGTTTGTCCCAACCGATCAGAATACTGGCACCCGGCGCGTGTTCGGCCTGGGCCAGCATGTCGAAGGCCGTGTAATCGGCTTCGGTCGTGCCATCGACGATGACTACCACTTCGCTGGGTCCAGCGATGGAGTCAATATCGACTTCGCCATACACGAATTTCTTGGCCAGCGCGACGAACAAATTGCCCGGACCGACAATCTTGTCAACTCTTGGAACGCCATGCACACCGTAAGCAAGTGCCGCGACGCCCTGGGCACCGCCCATGCGATAGACTTCGGTGATGCCGAGTTCCCAACAGGTGGCGAGCAGATCGGGGTTGTTCGAGCCAAATTTCGTCGGTGGGGCCATGACAGCCAATTCAACAACGCCCGCCACCTGGGCAGGCACGGCGGTCATCAACACGGACGAGGGATAAGCCGCCGCACCACCCGGCACGCAAATTCCAACACGCTTGAGCGGACGGTAACGCTCGGCCAGATAACCACCCGATCGTTCGATACGCACGTCTTTGTGCAAAATAGCCGTCTGAAATTCGCGGATGTTCTCACGGATGTTGCGGAGCGTCTGCAAAAAGGCGACATCCGCCTGTCGGTGGGCGGCAATCAGTTCCGCTTCGCTGACGCGGAGCGTTTCAGGCATGACGTCCGCGCCGTCGATGCGTTTGTTGTAATCAAGCAGGGCGGCCAAGCCCTTTGTGTCAATATCACGGCAGATGCGTTCGACGGTTTGTTGCGGCGTGAGTGCCTCGCCGAAAATTTCCAATGTCCGTTGCCGCCCGGCGGGACTGACGATATCACCACGCGGCGAGAGTTTCCGCCGCAGTTCGGCCATTTTCGCGTCCACTTCATCGTCGCGACTGTCAATCCAGGTGATTGCTAATGGGTGAGTCATGGGAGTGCCAGGAGTTGGGATGTCCGGTGTGTCAATCGCGGCGGCCACGCCGTGACCGACGAATGAATTGTAGTATACCAAAAAACACGATCAACGCCACAAGGCACGAAGATGTTTCGCCCCGGTTCCTGAAACCGGGAAGATAGTAGGCTCCTGCCGTGATCTCCGTTAGTTGCGTCACCCTGTGACACAGTTGGCATCTTTCAGCCAAGGATTTTCACGGATGTACCACGGGGTTTTTCTTGCGATTTTCTGAACACCAGACTTTTCGTAACATTTCCAACTTTGGTGGATTAATGACCAGGGCACGTCCGTAAATCACTTATCCAAATATGTATCGATCATCAATCATTCTTTGCATACAATTGACACTGATGAAGCGGGATTTTCACAGATTCATCTGTGCTGATCCGCTCGATCTGTTTCATGTGTCATCAGTGTGCCTTTGACGTTTTCAGCCAAATGATTTTTGAACAAGCTCTTACAGCCTTCGGCCTCCATTCCCGCGATTTTGCGCCCGGTGGTATTGAGGGCAAGGTCGTCGAGATTTTTGGCAGTAACCCATTCGGTTTGATATTTTGCACGGTTTTTCCTGCCGACAGTTTCAGCGGCGAAAACCTTGAGCGTGATTTTGAATCGCGTGACAACATGCCGAAATTCCGCCAGTTGGTCGTGCAACACAACTTGATAACCCGTCAAATGTTTGATATTGATACAATAATCGAAAAAATCGGGTTGTTGGACATCGTGGTTCAATTCACAACGCGGAAAATCCCAAAGTCCCGCCCAGCGAACACCTTGGGGATAATGCATCATCAGATATTTTCCGTGTTTTTTGATGACCAGCGCGACTTCTGTTCGTTCTTCGAAATTTTTCTCTGTTTTCAAAGCGGGAATAACGTGTTGCAAACCCTGTTGTGCCGTCCGGCATAGTGAGACAACCGGGCACTTGGCACAATCAGGAGATTTCGGTGCACAAATCAAACTGCCGAGTTCCATCAGTGCCTGGTTCATTTGGCCGTACAATGGCAACCGTGAACAAAGCGTGTGAGTCGCTGTCTGTGATCGCGGAATAACAGATTGTTTCGGCAACACAAGTTCGGCCATCTGCCAGAGCAACTTGTTCCCGGCGGCTTTCGTTGGATCGTCGGGATACGCCAGTAGCCGGGCATGCAATCGTATCGTGTTGGCCTCAAGTATCGGTCGGCGTTGATGGTACGCAATCGAACAAATCGCCCCGGCGGTGTAGCGGCCAATGCCCGGAAGCGAAAGCACGTCATCGAAAATGTTCGGAAACGTGCCGCCATGCGCGGAAACGATCATTTGGGCGGCCCGGTGCAACTGTGTGGCTCGTCGGTAATAGCCCAATCCTTCCCAATAACGTAACACATCGACTTCCGATGCGGTGGCCAACGATTGCACGTCGGGAAACCGTTCCAGGAATCGATAGTAATAGCCTTCGACCGCCGCTGTGGTGGTCTGTTGCAACATGATTTCGCTGACCCAAACCTTGTAGGGATCAACAGTACCCCGCCAAGGAAGCTCGCGGGCATGTTTTTCGTACCAAGCCAACAGCTTGCGGCGAAATGATTGTAGCCATTTTGTGTCGGGCAATGCCTCTCGCAGAGGGCACAAAGGATGCAGAGAATTCTGATTTTTCATTTTTCCCTCTGCGCTTTCCTCGCCTCGACATGAAGGCAAGAATCATTCCGTGTTTCATCTGTGAAAATCCGTGACCAACAAAAAAATCCCGTCATTGCGCTATGATCCATTCTGACAACCAATCCTTATATGCGAATCAGTTATTGTCATCCAGAGGCAGGTAACGTGACGTACCTCGGCAACCGGATTCGAGGTAGGAGGTCAGCAGGATTTGTGCGGCGAGTTTGTCGAGTTTCTGCTTTCGTTTTTTTCGGGTGACGTTCGCTTCAATGAGATAGCCTTCCGCTTCGACCGAAGTGTAACGTTCGTCGTAATAATCGACGGGCACACCGGTTAGTTCACCCAGCCATTGTCCGAAGGCGATTGCCTCTTGTGCTTTTTCGCTCAGGCCGCCGCTGAGGTGCAGCGGCAGTCCGACGACAAACTGCGTGACCT
>WRMR01000255.1 GCA_009776995.1 Planctomycetaceae bacterium
GACGAATTTTTTCCAAGACGGCTTTTAATCCCACTTCGGAAATTCGTGCCGCTTCGCGGAGACACTCGATTTCCGCAACACTCTTTTTCATCGTAACTTTCCGAATCAATTCGTCCGCGTTGACGACTTGGTCGTTTGCACCAAGTGCTTCCATGATTGCAAGCATGATCGGATAGGGAAACATGTGCCACCCTGCGATCCCCAGTATTTTCACCTGAAATTCGTCCAGGACATCCTTCCAGGTCGGCAGGACGCTGCCGGGATACGCCGGTTGCGAGGATTCACGAAAATCCATCACTTGAATGATTCGTTCCAGTTTGGAACGGGACCTGGCATAACGCAAACTTTCCGGCCCGATGAGGAGTGCCGCGTCACCATGGCGTGGAATCAGAATGGCCGCCGTCTCGAAACTGGGCCAGTAATCGGAGTAATAACGCACTCCCGCCGGTTCCGATTCCGTGGAAAAAGCCAGAACGGCGTCCAACGGGGAGTCCTTCAATAATTGTTGCGTATGATGGATGCGTTCTTCAAATTCACGTTTGGGAAGAATCATGTCTCGGTCTTTCCTGAATGATGATGTTTGAGTCTTTTGAAATTGGCGGTACTCTCACGAATGACAAGTTTCTGTGGAAGAATCAATCGCCGGCAATCCGCACTGGATTTACGGATCATCGCCGTCAAAAATTCCACCGCATGAGAGGCGATTTCTTCAAAGGGTTGCTGAATGGAAGTCAGGCCGACCCGGCGGATACTGGAAATATCCAGGTTATCCACCCCTGCGACGGCCAGGTCACGCCCCACGACCCGGCCGTCCTTTTCTGCGGCGTCCATCAGACCGATGGCGGAAAGATCGTTGATGCAAAACAATCCGTCGGCGTCGAATTTCTGCGCAACGAGCTGACGATAGGCATTGGTGCCGGCAAGCAAGGTCAATCCGCCTTCCACGTAATTCCGGGGATGGATCGTCAAGCCGTGCTTCGCCAGTTCCTCGCGGAACGATTCGAATATCGGGAGGGAAAAATGCGCATGAGCAAGAGGCGGGTCTGCATTGACGTATCCCGGTCGGCGCACTCCGATTTCGAGGAAATGCCGGGCCATCAGACGTCCGCATTGCTGAAGGTCGTTCACAACCGCAGCCCCTTCGTAAGTCTCCGGTATGGAGTCGATCAAAAGAAAAGGGATGTTGGCGTTGCGGAGCATCTCCAGGCTTTCTTCCCCCTTTTCGCACAAGAACAGTACGACACCCTGAACCCGCATCCGGATCATTTTTTCGACCAGCCGCCGTTCATGGGAACTGTCCCACTGACTGCAACCCATGAGCACTTCCATTCCCGACCGGCTGAACGACTGTTCAAAGACCTGAAGTGTCATGGCATGATAGGGGTTGGTGATGTCATGGACAATAAAACCGGCAAAGTGTGACTTTCCCGTGCGCAAACCGCGCGCGATCTGGTTCGGTATATAATTGAGTTCTTTGGCAATCGATAAAATCTTCTGGCGTGTTTTATCGCTTATCTTCTTACTGCCCTGAAAGGCAAGGGAGACCGCCATGATGGAAACCCCCGCCCGTGACGCAACGTCATGGATGGTTACATGCGTGGTTTCCCGCTCCGAGGTTTTCATCATCAGAGTTCCCAACGTTCCGGTAAAAATTTATCGTACAACATCCGCATGTTCGGCAATCCACTTCCTTGAATAATCGACCGCTTCCAAACCGAGGTCAACGAGAGGCGTACAATGGAAAATCATGCCTTCGATTTGCTTCTGTTGGAACTTTTCCAAGGCAAAATCCAATTGGAGTTTCATCAGCTCCATCGTAATGGGTTTGCTGTTGCCGAAGTCCCACATATAGATTCCCAACAGCGTCGGCTTGTCCGGTACGAGTTCCCGAAACTTTTTGAAATTGTCTTCCAGGACGACAAGGTCCGTTGCATGCCAAGTCCAGAAGGAAACGACATCAAAGAACTCGACGGTAGCTTTGACGGGCAGGTGAAGCTCATGGGAATAGAGGACCATCGTGTGATCGGTCGGCGGTTTCGCAACCGACGATTTCAGACAAACCAATCGTATTGCTGGTGCCGTCAGTGAAGCTGGCAATACTTTTCCAAAACATGGGAAAAAAGGCACCGCGATGTTCATTTTTATTTGCTGCTTGTGTTGCGGGAACGTACTCCGGATTCCAGGCATTATCCCAAAGTCCGTCTCCCAAAGAGGGAACAATATTGCTTCGCGCCATATCGACAAACAGCCCGACATTCCATTCAACTCTAAGCGGAGTTCGCATTTTGCCGTCGGAAGGACAAACCAGGGAAGGAATCGGGTCGCGAGCCGTAGCGTATCTGGGGCTGGTTGAATCGGTAACAATAAGGAAATTTGGTATGGTCGTGATTTTCGCTTCTTCAACGAGTTCCTCGTAGCGATGTACCTGCTCCATGAACGGCAATAGGATAAACACTAATGAAACGCCATTGTTGTTTCCTTGCACATTGTAACATGCGTTTCTTGAGGCGGGAAATGAGTGGTGGACATCGTGGTAATTGTGCAGTGCCAACGCTGCCTGTTTGAAGTTGTTGGTGCATTGCATCCGGCGTGCGGCTTCGCGGGCGGCCTGAACGGCCGGTAACAACAGCGCGATCAAAATCCCAATGATCGCGATGACAACGAGCAATTCAACCAGAGTGAAAGCCCGTAAGTAGCCCCCCCCATTTTAACATTGTTTTGATATTTCATTTTCATTCTCCCAAACAATTCGTTTTCAATTCATGGCATCTTGGTATTTTACTGCACAATTCTTTTGAGATGCAGTAAAAACGAAGGTTTAACGTTAAACCTACAGGTGCCAAACAAAATTTTCGAAGACCATCCCCGAAAACACTTTTCAATCTTAACGTGCCTTGACGGGAAGTCAAGAGCTTTTTTCACTTTTTTCATGAATTCAGGATTTTCTTGTCCGTAATCTCACGATTGCGATTCTGAATCTTGTGTTCTAAATTCTACTCTCTGCGATTCCGTATGCTTCCGTCATGGCGGCGATGAGGACGGTTTTCAGTTCATCGTAAGGAAGATTTTGCGACGCACCTGCGGCCTGTCGGTGTCCGCCACCTCCGAATCGGGCGGCCACCTTGCTGCAATCGACCCCGCAACGGCTGCGAAAGCTGATTTTGAACCCGCCGGTTTGTTGCTCGACGATAATGATCGCCATTTGTGTGCCGCCGATGGCAAGCGTCTTGTTGACGATGTCCTCGCTGTCACCGGGAATTGCGCCGGATTGGGCGAAATCGTCCAACAGGATGCTCGTGAACGCCAGTTTACCGTCCAGGTGTAATTCGACTTTGGCCAGTGTCCGCCCGATCAGCCGGATTTTGCCCGCCGACATCTGTTCGTAAAGATGGTTGTAAATGACATGCGGCTTTGCCCCTGCCCGGACGAGTTCGGCGGCCACGGCAAAGGTTTGATCGGTCACGGACGAAAAGCGGAACCAACCCGTGTCGGTCGCAATGGCGGTGAAAAGAGCCGTTGCCATGTCCGGCGTCAATTCCACACCGAGATGCTGTACGGCCTCGAACACGAGTCGTCCGGTTGCCTCGGCGTGTGTGTCACTAAATACAACCGCCCCGATGTCATCGCCGATCGCGTGATGGTCGATGGCAACGATGACGCCCTTGTGTCCCTGCAAAACCGGTTTCATCGGACCGAGTTGCGCCCAGGAAATCGTGTCAAGAACCATGATGACATCCACCGAACCGAGCCACGCCTGATTGTCGGGCGAACCGGTGAACGTGTCAAGGTATTCAATGTCGTCCGCGCCCGAGAGGAATCGGAGGTCGGGCGGCACACGGTCGGCGTTCAACAGCCGCACCTCTTTGCCCAATTGCCGCAACATGGCCGCCATCGCCAGTTCACTGCCGATGCAATCGCCGTCCGGCCGGATATGCACGGTCAGCAAAAACCGTTGCGCACGGCTGACAATTGCGGCGAATTGTGCCCAGTCAATCGGGGGGGCAGAAGTGTTGATTATGTTACTCACATTAAAAATCATGAAAAGAATTCAGGATGCTTTACGAGTTTGATTTAAGTTGCAGTCATTTCGTAACGATTCAGCGAAATGATCGATTCGAGTTGATGGCAATGCCTTACAATCCGGCAGGGATGCAAACCAATGATTCCACGGGATCATGACGAAAAAACAAATTTTTGCAAACATTGGGATGAAATGATACCCTTATTCCATATCGTCGAAGCCATCGACCATGTCGCCGAAATCCTGGTCGGGGAAGTCGGTGACGGCTTCGTTGTAAAACGGGTCTTCCACAACGCGCGGTGCCGGAAAGCTCGGAGCGTCATCCTCCAACAGCCGGAAACTCTGGCGTGAACTTGGCACCGGCATGCGCGAGAGGGCCTCGGCGGCCTCGGCATGGTAACGCCACTGCGAAAGTTGGTACTTGCGGAAACCCGTCCCGGCGGGAACGAGGTGACCAAGAATGATGTTTTCCTTCAGGCCGATGAGGTGGTCGGTCTTGCTGGCCAGTGCCGCTTCGGTGAGGACCTTTGTTGTTTCCTGGAAGCTGGCCGCCGAGAGAAAACTGGAACTTTGCACCGCTGCCTTGGTGATTCCCAAAAGCTGGGTCGCGGCCACGGCCAACATCGGGGCGGTAAACTCCGCCTGGGTTCCGCCGCGTGCCATGATTTCCGTGTTGATCTGCTCAAGCAGGTCTTTCGGGACGATCACGCCGACGTCAAATTGCGAATCGCCCTGGAGAGTGATCTTGACACAATCGCTCAACTCGCGGTTCTTCTTGCGGAACAGGAAGCGGTCGATGACGATGCCTTCGAGCAGGCTGGTGTCGCCACCCGACTCGACACGCACTTTGCGGAGCATTTGCGAAATGATGATTTCAATGTGCTTGTCGTTGATGCGCACGCCCTGGCTGCGATACACGTTTTGAATTTCGCGGACGAGGTATTCCTGCACGGCCTCTTCGCCGGAAATACGCAAAATGTCGTGCGGAACGAGCGGTCCGTCGGTAATCGCCGTGCCGGCCTGCACAAGGTCGCCCGCATGGACCCGCAAGTGCTTGCCGTGGGACACTTCATGAATGCGTTCGATGCCGGTTTCGTCGTCTTTGACAATGATCGTGCGTTTGCCGTGCCGCTTGTCACCCAATTCGATGAGGCCGTCGATTTCGGCCATGACCGCCGGGTCTTTCGGCTTGCGGGCTTCGAAAATTTCGGTCACACGCGGCAGACCACCGGTAATGTCCTGTGTTCCGGTCACATTGCGCGAGGTCTTGGCCAGCATCGTTCCGCGTTCGACAAAGGCACCGTCTTCAACTTCAATGACCGCCTTGCCCGGCAGGTAATAAAAGTCGAGCGTTTCCTGGCCGATTTCGTTTTTGATGTCAATTTGCGGGTGCCGGTCACCTTTCAATTCGGTGACCGTACGGCGGTTGCGTCCGGTGGCCTGGTCTTTATCGAGCCGAACCGTTTCGCCGTCCACGATATCGACGTAATGCACATAACCGGCGACCTTCGCGAGAATCGGCACACTGTGCGGGTCCCATTGGCAAATCGCGGCTCCGGCAGTCACTTCCTCGTTCTCTCTGACAAGCAATCGCGCCCCGACAGGAATCGTGTATTTGTCGCGTTCACGACCGCGCGGGTCGAGCAACGAAATCGAACCGTTTCGCGAAAGGGCAATCCGGTGACCTTCGGCGTTTTCGATGACTTCGAGTTGCACGAATTTGATCGTTCCGGGAAATTTGGCCTTGATTTCGTTTTCTTCCACGTCCCGCGCGGCGGTTCCGCCGATATGAAACGTCCGCATCGTCAACTGCGTGCCCGGCTCGCCGATGCTTTGCGCGGCAATGACTCCGACGGCCATGCCCTCCTCGACGAGACGGCTGGTGGACAGGTCCATCCCGTAACACAAGGCACAGACACCGAGTTCGGCCTCGCAGGTCATGGGACTGCGAATTTGAATCTTCGGCAGGTTCATCTTCTCGATCCTGGCCGCGATTTCCGAAGTGATCAGTTCGTTTTCCCGGACAATGACCTCGTCGGTAATCGGATCGACGATATTGACGCGCGAAACACGGCCGCGAATCGACTGGGCAAGGCTGATTTCGACCTTTTCACCGCGGTAAATGATCCCCTTGGTGATGCCCTGCGAGGTGCCGCAATCGTGGCAGGTGACGACGACATTCTGTGCCACGTCGGCCAGCTTGCGGGTCAGGTACCCGGAGTCGGCGGTCTTGAGTGCGGTATCGGCCAAACCTTTTCGGGCACCGTGCGTCGAACTGAAATACTCAAGCACGGTGAGACCTTCGCGGAAGTTGGCCTTGATCGGCGTTTCAATGATTTTCCCGGACGGCTTAGCCATGAGACCTCGCATTCCGGCGAGCTGCCGAATCTGCTCGACACCGCCGCGCGCGCCGGAGTTGGCCATGAGGAAGATCGGGTTGACGTAACCGACCGCCCGTGTGTCGTTTTCCAATTCGGTCATCATCTGCTTGGTGATTTCCTCACGGGTGCGCGTCCAGGCGTCAAGCACCTTGTTGTAGCGTTCGTCACCGGTGATAGCCCCGTTCATGTACTCGCGTTGCGCCCGGGCGACTTCCTTCTCCGCCGACTTGATGATGCTCAGTTTGGATTCCGGCGTGATCAAATCGTCGGTCGCAAAGGACAATCCGCTCTTCGTGCTTTCCTCGAACCCGATGCGCATCATGCGGTCAAGCAGGTCGATCGTTGCGCGGCGGCCGCTGTATTCGAAGCAGTCGCTGATGACCGTCTGCAAACCGCCGCTGCGGAGCGGTTCATTATAATACGGCATCCCCAACGGCAAAATGTCATTGAACATCAACCGGCCGGGCGTCGTCTCGAAAAGCATTCCCCCGCGAATCTTCGGATCAGTTTTGAGCCATCGGCCTTTCGGCATCCGCACTTTGATCGTGGCGTGCATGTCCACCGACTTGTGCGAGTGGGCGAGCAACACTTCCTCGCGTGACGAAAACGTCATGCCGTGTCCGGGCATGTGGGGGATCGACATCGTCAGAAAGTAACAACCCATCACGACGTCCTGCGACGGGCTGATGATCGGCGAACCATTGGCCGGGCTGAAAATGTTGTTCGTCGAGAGCATGAGCGTGTGCGCCTCGACCTGGGCTTCGAGCGACAGCGGAAGATGCACGGCCATCTGGTCGCCGTCGAAGTCGGCGTTGAACCCGCGGCAGACGAGCGGGTGCAGTTGGATCGCGTTGCCTTCCACGAGAATCGGCTCAAA
>WRMR01000256.1 GCA_009776995.1 Planctomycetaceae bacterium
CCGAAAGAAGACGGCGGTTACATGGGCAACGGTTGCGTTCTGCGCATCGGCGACGAACTGATCACCTACACCAAACTCAAGACGGACGCGCCCTTCGGGTTTGAAGGCTGCCATCGCGGTCATCTCGGCACCCGGCCTGCGGAACACCAGAAGGACGCGCGTATCCGACATCTGACCCGCGCTTACGGATACCATCGGATTGACCTCGACAGTGATCTGTTGCCGGAAGTCGCCGCCCATTTTGCGAAGATCGCCGATGCCTGCAATATCGACATGATGTACTTTGACGGCTCCGAATGGCTCCAGGGCGAACACTGGTATTACAACGCCAAGTTGCAGAAAGCGTTTTACGACGCTGTCAAGAACAAGAATATGCTGATGCAGGGCAGCAGTTATTCGCCGTATTCCTGGCATCAACTTGCCCGAACCGCCTCGGCAGACGGACACGGTGATTTGAAAGGTTATCTCGACCAGCGTTCGCCCGGTTTCGCCTGGATGAACGGAAACGCCATGCCGCTGGACATCGGCTGGTATTACGCTTACGACGTGAACTCGACGATCGACATGTACGAATACATCCTGCTGGCGACGCTGGCCTACGATTCGTCGATGTCGCTTCAGGTGTCCGTCCAGGCGGCGCATCAGCATCCATTTACCGGGGAATTGCTCGACAGGATACGGCAGTTTGAAGAGCTTCGTCTTTCGGGACGAATCACGCCGGAACTTCGCGAAAAGATCAGAATTGATCCCCGGCTCGGCGGCAAGACACCGGAAGAAATCGCAGAATCACTGACCCATCTCAGGAAAGAATACCGATTGCTGGGTGAACCAGGCAAAGAGCGATTGCAACGTGTGGTTTACACGCCGTGGCAAAAAATCACCGAACCGAACGAAACGACTTGGGAAGTTGATATTCCAGAAAATCTTGGAACTGTCCGCGTTGGCTTGAACGTTCACCTGTTGCCGGAAGCCGGGGAAAAGACACTGGTCGATCCATTTGTGGAAATCAACGGGAAACGAATCGTCTTGAAAGCAACACTCTCGGCGGGACAATACGTGTTCCAATGGCCTGGTGAAGCGACCCGGCAGTACGGTCTCCCGTTGAAAGACGTTTCGTTGCTCCCGGAATCCGACGGCGAACTCAAAGAACTTCCACCGGGACGTTATCAGGTGCGCTTTGGTGCCACAGAGCAACCGCCCTGCCGGGTGCGATTGACACTCCAACCGGCAGAATCCATTGCCATTCCGTAAATTTCTTGGCTATTGTCTCTTTCTCACAATTACGAAAACGCCGGTTTATGTAGCCATCCGGAAATAACATTGATGTTTCCAGCGGGGTCGAGTCGTCGCCGGGCGTGAAAGACATTGACAAAGTGAAACAATTGATCGAAAATGTCCGTCAGGCAATCATTTTTGGAGATCACAACGTTGAAAACCACACAACCCGATGAACGCGGCCGTTTCGGGTAGTACGGCGGCATGTATGTCGGCGAGACGCTCGTTTCGCCGCTCAAGAAACTCGCCGCCGCCATGCAGGACGCGTTTGATGATGAAGAGCGTTCTGGACTGGAAAGTTCGCATGCCCTGGCTCAAACAATCAAAGAGGCAAAACGGCTTCACGATCCGTCACCCGTAACCACGACACGTCCCGATTTTCTCGTCTGCCTTTCCGGTCGCGGCGACAAGGACTTGCAACATGTCGCGGGGTTTATTCGGTAGGGTTTTCACCAAAAAATCACCGGACAGGATTTCCAAGTTCAGTTTTTTTGACAGGATTGACAGATTTTCAGGAATAGAGAAACACTCCTTTTGCCCCCAATCCAAATCATCCTGGAAATCTTGTTAAAATTCTTCCTGACAAAAGCAATAATAAACTCACATTTCCAATCCACAAAAGATGTCCGAAAATCAAGAAACTTGCCGAACTGTTGATATTCCCCGAATTGAGAACGCCATCCGCGAGATTTTGGCCGCTGTTGGCGATGATCCCGACCGGGAAGGGCTGCTCGAAACGCCGGCGCGAGTCGCCCGGATGTACGCGGAACTGTTCGGCGGGCTACATGAAGACCCGCGTAAGTACTTAAAGAAATTTTTCTCTGAAAAATACGACGAAATTGTTCTCGTTCGTGATATTGCGTTCAACAGCATGTGCGAGCACCATCTTTTGCCGTTCATGGGGCAGGTGCATATCGGTTACATGCCGAATGGCCGCGTGGTTGGGTTAAGCAAGCTGGCCCGGGTGGTCGATGTTGTTGCGAAGCGTCCGCAGGTGCAGGAACGAATGACCGAGGAAATCGCCAACCTGCTGTTGGACGAACTGCATGTCCGCGGAGTGGCCGTTGTCGTCGAAGCGGTGCATACCTGCATGACGGTGCGCGGCGTTCGCAAGCCGGGTTCGGTCTGCACGACCTCGGCCATGAAGGGAGCTTTCTTGAAAAACCATGCCACACGCGCGGAACTTCTCACGCTGATCTACGGCAACCGGAAGTAATTCCGCCGGCACGAATGCGAAAGCCAAAAACCTGTCGTTTCCTGAACACTTGGGATTTTTTACCGCTGAGGCCGGAATGTCAGACTCCGGACACCTGCGGTTGCGGAGCTTGGGATAATAGAAAGTGTGGCGCAGAAAATCAAACCGATCACGATCCAAAGCGGCCGTTGGATGCGAATCATGTCCAGGTCTGGCGGGATTCTACTGACGAATCCAACCGGGCGATGTGGACTGCCGGTTGCCTGTCGGCCTGCTGCGTTGAGCGTTCGGCGACGCTGTGCCGCGCGGCTGCTCGACGGAACGTTGCGATTGGGTGCGTTGAGCCTGTTGACGCGGACGCGCAGACGTTTGCGCGGTTTGCGAACCCGATGCGGTCGGCTGCTCACGCTGTAATTCCTTTTGCGAGGTCAGCGGCGTTGTCGGCACACGAATGACGATACGCTGCTCGGTCGGCGGCAACAGGTCGAGCTGTTCGGCGAGCTGCTCCACGGTGACGCCGACCGGTTGATTGCGCATCATGTTTTGCTGCATGACACTGTCGGTCAGCGTGGTGGGCATGGCGCGGTCGGTCAGCGAACCGCTTCCGTAATCGGCCAGTGACGATGAACTGCCAATGGCTGACGCATTCTGTCGCATGGCGGCCATGTTCGCGGCGTATTGATTGGCGTAGGCGGCTTCGTTGGCGGCTACGACCGTACTCACGCCGGGACCGTTCACCACCTGGGCGGCCCACGGACTTTCGCGGAGCGTCCGGGCTTCGGCCAGTGGCATCATTTTGAGCGTGATTTCTATCGCGACGGGCAACCCGCGCCGGTTGAGGCTGTTCCAATTGTCCCGCCATTGGCTGCCATCGTAATAGCGGAACCAGCAACCGACCACTTCCGGGGCGGACATTTCCAGTTGCAATTTTTCGTTGGCCGCGTAACGTGCCGCCGCGTTGGCCGCCATGATTTCGGGCGGCATCATGGCCATGGGTTGTTGCTGTGCGTAGGCGATATTGGCCGCCGACACGCTGTCGGTAAGCGACGTACTGCCGTAATCGGCCAGTGACCGGGTTTCGGAACCAATGGCCGAAAGCGATACGGGCGAATCAAAATCATCGCCCATGTTCGCGTTAGCGGCGTTTTGCTGACCGGACATTCCGGACGGCGTTTCAAAGTCAAGCTCACGCCGAACCAATCCGCCGCCGGTGGGTGACAGGAGCGTGTAATCGTAATACACCGTTTTCAGTTCGGGTGCCTGCACACCGTACTGTGTCGTCATGCCGCCGGTGCGGAAGGGATTGATCTGCAACACATCGATACGCAGGGACGTGTTTGTTCCTGAAAGACCGAACCGCCGGACAGCGTTCGCATTCAATTCGCGTGCCGGATGCAACGGGTCCTGAATCGCGCAACCGAGATCGTCCGTCACCAGTTGCGAAAGCGAGCGGACAAGCGTTGACCGTTCGGCACGGGTTTCGCCGCGCACAAACGACCGCTGGAACATTTCAACGATCCCCCAAATCGCCGCAAAAATCACGACCAACAGCCCCATGACGATGAGGACTTCGAAGAGCGTGAAAGCACGACGGTTGAAAACAGTCGCCGGGAACGTAAGTGACCGGTTGAAAACAGAACGTTCAAACCCGTCGCTTACGCTCCGGGCTGCTGTTCTTGTCAGTACTCTCATGGCCCCCCTCCTCTCCGGTTGGACGGGTTACCGCCTCTCCCGCCGGACATGTCGGGTGATGCGTTGCCGTTGCCGCCCTGTGGACGATTGCGCCCGGTGCCTGGCGTGCCGTCGGGCGATGGTACGACGCCGGGTGAATCTGTATCGGTTGCCGGCGGGGTGGCCAGTGATGTTGCCGGAGCATCGTCAGGCGGTGGTGGTAGCGATGGTGTTGTTGGCGTCGCCGTTGCGCCGATGGTCGAAGCAAGCGGGTCGTCGAGCGGAAGATCAAGCGGCGGCGGAGCGTCCGGCAGATCAATGGCCAACGGATCAATATCCGCCGCTCCGTTGGCCGGTCGGACTCTTTGGCTGAGCGATTCGCGGTACGCCCGTCGGTCTTCGCTGGTCGGAAACGCGCGGGTTGAACCGTCGCTTTCACTCGGCAACGAAAGTGGCGGCGGAATCTCGGACACCCCGCCGGAATAATCAAACGGCATCATCCCGCCTTGCGTCATGCCACCGGCCAACCCGTCGCCCGCCGGCGAATCCGTCAGGCTTGACGGCCCTGACATGCCTGGCGTCATGGCACCCATCGGGTTCGGCGTCATGCCCGCGACGGTCAGCGCGTAGGGATTGCGTTGCATGGCCTGGAGCAATTCCGGGCCGAGCCGCGAGTTGTTGATCCAGTGCGTGATCTCGAAAAAGTCGGTGCCTGCGTGTCGGGTTGTTGTATCGCCCGGCTGCCGGTCGCGGGATATTTGTACGCGGACGGCGGTGACACCCGGTTTCGATGCGGGAAAAAGTTCGACCGTCAGAAACCAGGCGTCCAGACCGGTCATCGGTTCGCGGAATACCGGCGTGAAGGGCCGAACGCCCGCCAGCATTTCATTGACGCGGGTTTGACAGGCGAGTTGTGCGGTCGAAAGTTCTTCCGCCGCGACAGCCGCCCGACGCGCCCGCGTGGTCATTGTCGCAAGGGCGGAAAACCCGATAATCAGCACGGTCAGCGCGACCAGTACTTCAATGAGGGTGTAGGCGGAAAGTGCAGAGTGCAGAGTGCAGAGTGCAGAGTGTGGAGTTGATGCGGGGATTTGCCTCCGGTGGAATGTACGTTTCTTAAAAGTTTGGAGTTTCTTTATGATACTATCGTCCATTGAAATTTCCGGTGAGCGCGTCTGTTTACCCTTTGGGAAAACGGACTTCCCTGTCACATTGTCGGGTATTTTCAATCGGCTTCGACATGATTTACTCCACACTCCACACTCCATACTCCGCACTCTGAAAACACTCTGCACTCTGCACTCTGCACTCTGAACTCTCATGGCAGCACCTCCAGTTCGCCGCGTCGGGCGGTGCCGGTCAGTCCGCGCACGGTCACGTCGATATAATGCCCTTTGCCGCTGGTCGAACACACGGACAATTGCGCGTTCGACGTGCGGCCGTTCGGGAAAAAGAAAATCGGCTCGGACCAGTGGCGAGTGGCGAGGGGCGAGGGGCGAGGGGCGAGGAACGAGGGGTTAGTGGCTGGAAAGGAGGGAGTTGGATTTTGAAAGCCAAATTCTGAATTCTGGCCACTGCTCATTACCCTCTGATCACTGGCCACTAGCCACTGGTCACTAGCCACTGAACCCTGACCACCGCCAAACGTCAACTGATGCGGCAAGGTTTTATACACGGTCAAAAACTTGCTGACCGGGATGGCGGCGATCATCTGCAAGTCCGGTTCGGCGAAATGGTCGGTGAGCGACGGGGGCGGGCCGTAGTCGGCCAGCGAGGGCGCCTGGACGCGGTCGGTCAACGAACTGGTTTGAGCCGCGACGGAATCGACCAGACTCGTACTGCCGCGGCCGGCGAGCGTCGGAGCGGTCGAACCGGCGGGTTGCGGCGACAGGCCGGTTTCGGAGCCGCTTCCGAATGCCGGCATGTCCGTCGGCGTCATGCCCATGCCCGACGTCATGCCGAAGTCTTGCGGAAACGGCTGCAACGGCTGTTGCGGCGGGTAGCGGAGGTCGTACTCCCGCTTCGCCATGATTTCGTAGTTGCCCGTGCCGGGCTGGTAATGAAAGACGAGCGGCTCACCGGATTTCATCGATTCGAGCCGTGTGCGGTTGAGTTCGGCTTGCAGTTCTTTCGCCGCACTGGTCAACCGCGAGCGGTCGAGCATGCGCATGACGGACGGCAAGCCCAGCCCCGCGATGACGATCAGAATCGACATCACGATCAGCAGCTCGATCAAGGTCACGCCCTGACGCTTCCGATGAATCCGGTACATGAGTTCACCGTTTTATGTGATTGACGTTGTTTGGCATCTGTCAAATTTAATGAATATTCCGGCAACGCAATAACCCGCGTCATCGGTGCAATACGAAGATAAAATCTGCAATGTTCCAGATAAAATCTGCATCGTTCCAGATAAAATCTGTAATGTTCCAGATAAAATCTGCGTCGTTCCAGACAAAATCTGCATCGTTTCAGATAAAATCTGCATCGTTTCAGATAAAATCTGCGTCGTTCCAGACAAAACCTGCGTCGTTTCAGATAAAATCTGTAATTTTCCAGACAAAGTCTGTACCGTTGCTCGTTAACCACCTGACATTTCGTCTTTGCGCACTTTGCGAAATCTCTGCGTTCCCTGTGGTAAAAATGAACCGCAAATGACGCAAGGTTTTTCACAAAGGACGCAAAGAAAAATGTCCGTTGATTGACGCCTAACGGTATCGTTACATGCCGAAATTATTTGGCACACCTGTGTTTGGATTCATCCCCATCGGGTCATTTCACATTGGATTGTTACCCATTGGATTGTTACCCATTGGATTGTTACCCATCGGATTGTTACCCATCGGATTGTTACCCATCGGATTGTTACCCATTGGATTGTTACCCATTGGATTGTTACCCATTGGATTGTTACCCATTGGATTGTTACCCATTGGATTGTTACCCATCGGATTGTTACCCATTGGATTGTTACCCATTGGACTCATCCCCATCGGGTCATTTCCCATCGGATTCATGCCCATTGGATTGTTATCCATTGGATTCATCCCCATCGGGTCGTTTCCCATCTGGCTATTCCCTATCGGAGGATTTTTCATTTGTTGAGAACGTCGTAATTCAACATCG
>WRMR01000257.1 GCA_009776995.1 Planctomycetaceae bacterium
CAGCTACTGCAACCGCAGTGTTGAGGGTGCCAAAACGCAGGCGATTTTGATGAGCGTCTTCCAAACACTCAAACAACGCAACGCCAAGCCCACGATAACCGACATCCAGGGAAAGTGGAAAGTGCATCTTGGTCCGATGCCTGCTGGTGGCCCCTGGACCATGGTCGTTCGCGGTGACAAGAGCCAACTCCAAGTTGAGAATATCCTCATGGGGGAAGTGTGGCTCTGTTCCGGCCAATCGAACATGAAGCATTATGTTCGCGACAGTGCGGACGGGGGACATGAAGTCGCCACGGCAAATCATCCGCAAATTCGTCTCCTGGAAATCTCCTGCTTGCATTCGCCGGAACCCCAGGAAGACATTGATCTTTCCCTGAATCAGGATTCTTTTCCTTACGAAAGCTATCCTCCGGAATGGAAGGAATGCACTCCCGATTCCATTCCGATCTTTACGGCTGTCGGCTATTTTTTCGGGCGGGAAATTCATCAGGAGCTCAATGTTCCTGTGGGATTGATCAATGCTTCCTGGGGTGGTTCCGCATGTGAAGCCTGGATCAATCCGGCCTTTCTCCGGGAGTTTGAAGAGTTTCAGCCGATCCTCGACCGTGAACAGTCAGCCCATGTCACTTCCAAGCCGGGCCACATGTTCAACGCAATGATTCATCCGTTGATCCCCTTTGCCCTGCGAGGTGTCATTTGGTACCAGGGTGAATCCAACGCTCCGAGGTCGTATCAGCATCGGAACCTCTTTCCCAACCTGATTTACGGGTGGCGCGACCTTTGGGGGCAAGGCGATTTTCCCTTTTATTTTGTTCAGCTTCCCAATTTTGAGAAGGAATGCACCGAACCGGAAGAGGGGGACTGGCAGGAAATGCGGGAGTCACAACTGATGACACTGGCCACGACGCGGAATACCGGTATGGCCGTGACGCTGGATTTGGGCGACCCGAATGACATTCATCCCCGTAACAAACAGGATGTTGGGAAGCGACTGGCGCGGGTTGCGCTGGCAAAGACCTACGGCAAAGACATTGTCGCGTATGGCCCGATTTTTGATTCCATGGTGATAAAAAAGCATCAGATTTTTCTCTCTTTTCATGAAATCGGTGACGGATTGGTCACGCGGGACGGTGGGCCGCCCATCGGGTTCGCCGTTGCGGGCAAAGACAGGGTCTTTCATTGGGCCGATGCTGAAATGATCGACGACCAGGTCGTGGTCTCATCGCCGGATGTTCCCGAACCTCTTGCGGTACGTTATGCTTGGGCCAAAAATCCGTTTTTCAACCTTTATAATAAAAACGGACTTCCCGCGTCGCCGTTTCGTACCGACACCTGGCCAGGCACAACGCTGTCAAACAAATGAGTGCCGTGGTGTGTTGTGGGAACTTCGGACAACAGTTGTGCCGCCGGCCATTGAGCGGAATGATTGGCTCCGTGACCATCGCGGCTCTTATGAAAGGAGCGGCTCTGAATTGTTGGAGCGGCCCGGATTGTTGAATCACTTCGGCAAAAGAGGGCGCAACACTTCGGGGAAGTCCGGCGCAGGTTCCAGGGAAACCGATAGAGGAAAACCTTCGCTTTGCGGTTGCATAATAAAGTGAGCTGGGATCGTGTTGCCGTGCCCCATCGCTTTCATTGACGGCTGCTGAAGATTCGCCAGCACACCGATTTGTCCGGCCCCGGTATCGTCAATCACGTTGTCGATGAAAACCACGCCGTTGCCGGAGCTGGCATCGACCACCGGCGAAATAAACGGTGTCCGAATGGTGTTGCCGATCAGCCAGAGGGTACCGTTATGTGCTGCTTTGCCATCGCGTCCGAAATGAATCACCGCCTTATTGCCGGTACACTCCGGGTCTTTCACAATCGTATTGCCGATGAAAAACGAGTCGCTACCGGCAACGTCGGTGGTTCCTTCCGCGTCCACCAGATCGATTTCCCGGTTGCTTGAATCATGAATATGGTTTTCGATAATAAAATTCAGGTGCGCCCGGCTCTTGAGATTGTGCCCCGTCACGGCTCGCGCAATTTCGCAATTCCTTACGGTGACGCTTGTGCCACCGAGATAAAGGTTGTGATTCTGGCCGGGGTCATGAATCGTGCCATTGTCGGTAATCTTGCATTGTTCGATCCGCTGCCGCGCGGCGGTTTGCCTGGAAGCGTCGCCATTACTCATGACGCCCATGTCGTTGTTGCGGATTTCGCAGTGCCGAATCGTCACGTCGTTGGCCTGGTTGATCCGCACACCGGCACCGTTGTGACTCTCGTTTCGTGCGTTGACAAGCTGGAAACCGTCCAGCGTACAACCGGACGCCTCCGGCTCGAACTGAACGATGGCCCGGGGAATGCTTCCCCTGCCCGAATAAGTGAAACCGTCACCGTCGAGATCAACAGGCTTTTGCGGATCGATTGCCCGGATGGTCAGGTTCGGAGTGCGAATGAGCAAAACCGGTTGCCGGTACGCGGAGCCGTCCTGCTTCGGATAAACGACGATTTCATCGCCGGGTTTTGCCGCCGCAATGGCTTTTTCGATCTGTTGAAACGCTTTGTCGTCGCCGACCTCAAGCGTTGCCGCCAATGTCATCCCGACAAATGAAAGCCAAACACCGGTCGTCATGATGGTTTTTTGCATGTTGATTGCTCCTGGACAAAAAATCGCATGCGCGTCACAGAGTGACGCGCATACTAACGTAATACAACCGCTCCATGACTGTCGCGGCTCTGATCGTCATCGCGGCAATTTCTTATTCCGGCAATTCCTCCGGTTCTTCCTCCGGTTCTTCCTCCGGTTCTTCCTCCGGTTCTTCCACCGAATCGAAAAAATCGGCGTCGAACACTCGGCCGTTGTGGTAGTCGTAATAATCCTGCATGGCCGATTCATCGACAAAAGCGTTTCCGGCAAATTCATCGTCTGCGGCAAGGTTGGTGTCCTCGTCGAAGAAATGTTCTGCCCATTCGTCGGACTCTTCGACCGGTTCCGCGATGGTTGTCCCGATAGTCTCAGCCGCTTCGTCGATTTCCGAATCATCCACAGTTTCCGGTTCCACTTCGGGCCGGGGTTCCTCCATCTCGACCGTTTCCACCGCTTCAGGTTCCGGCGAATGTTTGGGCTTCCGCCTGGTTTTACGGCGTTTGTGTTTGGGAGCTGGTTCATCGACGGGGTCGCTTTGCTTGCGCTGCGGACTTTGAATTTGCGGATTCTGATTCTCTTCAAGTGCCATGATTTCCGGCTCGTCGATGATCTCGTCAATCACAGCGTCCGTGTCCGGTTCACCGGCGGTTTCATCGGGCGGCGGCTCTTTGATGCGCGGCATCGAAATGCGAATGTGCTTCGGGTCATCAGCAAATGATGGCAAAATACGCACCGGCACATCGAGCGAATGGAACATGCGGCAGATATGCTCGTGGCAGGTAAACAGGAAAATCTGCCGCCCGTTCGTGCCGCCTTGCGAAAATTCGAGCAACGTTTTGGCCGTCGCGAATGCGCGTCGCGTGTCGAAATTGACCAGCACGTCGTCCATGATCAGCGGCAGACTGATCCCGTGCCGCTCGAAGGTCGTTGCCAGGGCGAGCCGGATGGCAACAAAAAGCTGCTCGCGTGTCCCGCGCGAAAGCCATGCCACATCGAGCGAATTGCCCGCGAAGTCATCGACGTACAGCGTGTTTTCGCCGATGGACGTCCACACCCGGGTGTAACGTCCGTCGGTCATCGCGGCGAAATAGCGAGTCGCCTCGTTGAGCGTTTCAGGCTGTCGCTGCTGTTCGTATTCGGTGCGAATTTCCTCCAGCACGTAAGTGGCCAACCCGCGCACCTGCCATTGCGAAAAATGCTTCGCAATACGATTTTCGAGCATGGCCAGTTCGAGTTGTTTGGCGGCAATCGAACGGTCGTTGCCGATGTCAGCCAGTTGCTGCGCGAGCCGTCCGCGTTTTTCAAGTTGCTCACGCAGCTCGACCGACAGCAGTTCGGAGCGTTCCCGTGCCTGTTCGAGCAATTCGGTGAGGTTCTCCCGCTTCGACGATTCCAGTACGTCGGCCATTTCCTCTTCGGTGCAAAAGCCGCCAGTGGCCGCGTCAATCTCCCGCTGCAACTGCAAGCGTTTCTCAAGCCGTGACTGATAATCGGCATACACTTTGGCCAGTTCGCGCAACTCGGCGTCGTGACGCACTTTGTATTGCGCAAGCAATTCACGTTTCTTTTGCTGATATTCTTCTAATACTGCCTTTTCCCGACGTCGCGATTTGTTCGCTTTTTTCAGGTCTTTCCGCAAGACCTCCCTTTCCTTAATCCGGCGTTCGTTCTCGTCGATCATCCTGCGGATGCGTTCCATCAGTCCGGGCGGCGTCAGGTCGTCAGGCAATGTCATTCCCGCCGCAAGTGCCACGCGGCTGATCTGCCCGGTCAGCATTTGCATTTCGCGCTGCCGCATGGCCAATTCTTCGACCTTGAGATTGTAATGCCGCTGAATACCGCCCACCTCGTTATAGTGTCCCATGAGTTCGCGCACCCGGGACGGTTGCGTGTCCTCCGGCAGTCCCACCGCCTTGAGCCAGGCCAGCCACCGCTTTTGCGCCGACTGCACAGCATGTTTCGCCTTGCGGAGCCGTTCTTCGAAGACTTCCTTCTGATACGCGATGTCCTTCATCTGCCCGTCGAGCGGCATGAGTTTTTCCAACGCCGCCAGCTCGGTCTGCGCGGCCTGATAACGCGCCTCGGTCGATTTCCCATGCGCGGGATAACGCGCGTCAATGGCCGAGACTTCCTGCTTCGCGTGTTCCATCTGCGAGGCCAGCATTGCGATCTGCCGCTGGTTCGTTTTCAGCTTTTGGGCGTTTTTCTTCTCGACCATCACCTTCGCCGTTATCGAGCCGGCCACACCGAGCAATCCAACGACAAAATATCCGTACTGCTCAGTGATGCCAAACAATGGTGCCGCCGCCATGCTTCCGAACACGATCACCCCGGCAACAACGCATCCAACCGCCCAGTTCGGCAACGCCTGGTTCTGCACAAGAAACGCGTTCATGCGGTCGAGTTCCTTGCGGTAAAGCACCATTTCGTCATACCGCTGGTGCAATGTTTGACGCCGACGCAGGTGATTGACCATTTCGCCGGTCTTTTCCATTGCCTCGGCGATGTCCTCAATTTTGCGGTTCGAGAGTTCCCCCGCAATCCGCTCGGACAAAATACGGTTTTTCTCCGCATACTGCCGATGCTCCTCTTTCGTCTTTTGATACCGCTGCCGGGCTGTCTGCAACGCCTTGGCGGGTGTGCGATAGTCGCGCAAGCGGCGCGTTGTGCGTTCGCCGTCCGTCTCGCCCGTGTTTGCGTCGTCCGAACCGCCGACGATGGTCGCACCGCCGGCACTTTTTCCCGTTTCAAAGAGTTGTTGCTCAAACTGCCGCACTTCCTCCTTGACAAGGTCGATCTGCTCGCCGAGTTCGCGCAACCAGTCTTCCTGTTCGAGGATGACTTCCAGTCGCGGCGTGAATTTCCACAGTTCCTCATTGACCGCCAGCGCATCGTGTTTCGTTTTCAGCGCGTGGCAATCCTTTTTGATTTGGGCAAGCACGTCCCGTTGTTTGGCGATGTCCGTCCGCAGTTCGTCGAGCGTTTTGACCGCGTCGGAGGCCACCGGTATGACGTTGCCCATCCGCTTGATTTCGCGGCTGACTTCCGCCCTCGCGTCCCACACACCGGCAATTTGCCCCGCCGCTTCAAACAATCGCGTTTCCCGGAGCAATTTTTTGTGTTCGTCCTCGATCTGTTTGGCGACGCGTTCATGCTGGCGGTGTTCGGCCAATAATTCGCCGTATTCACGCAAACGAATTTTGGCCTTCGCGATTTCGCCGTTGAGCACAGCGTGTTGCATGACCAGCCGCCCGATCAATCCCGGCTTGCCCTGCGGGTCGATCAACTGGTTGCGCGACTGCACCAACGCCCGTGCCGCATCGAGCAGCGAAACACGATCAATGCCGATGGTCAGCCGGTACAACAGATCGGCGGCCTCGGTGTCCTCCAAAATGCCAAGCTGTTGCAGTTCGTCCAACCCGATGGCGAACACGTTATTAAACGTCTGCTCGTCGATTTCGCCGGTCAATTGCTTGAGAATCGTGTCGTCCGCGAACAGGCCGTCCGGCGTATTGATGGAAAAACGTTCCTCTTCATCACGATGTTCCGGCTGCGACTGGGCCGGGTGATACTGCCGCTTGAGATGCCAGGGTCCCAGCGACGAGCGCACGTTCATCCGCCCCCCGGTAACGTCCGGCATGTCGTGCGTCGCCCATCGCGTGCCGGGCCACTGGTCAATGGCCCTGTTCACCATGTTGCCGTTGCTCCCGTTTGCACCGCCGTCGGCCACAACCTGCTGTTTTTTCGCTTCTGCGGCCGCTCCGAACAGCGGGAACGGCCCCTGGACGTAACGCCGCCGCTCACCGGCAAAGCCGTACAGCATCGCACGCATGAACTGCATGAGGGTCGTTTTTCCGGCTTCGTTCGGACCGTAAAACACGTTCAATTGCCCGGACAGTTCCGAGGCCGGGAGATTCTCCCAAAGCCCAAACCGGTCAATGTCCCACGCGGTGATTTTCACGTTATGTTATCCTCAAATACGGTTTTTCTCATACAAATGCCCGGAAACCGCCGGCCTCAGGGCGGCGAAAGACAGGGAAGCCACGCCGAAATTACCAAACAATCGCATTATAACCCGGCGCGGTTCAAGCCGCAACCAAAAAAATCTTTTTTCACGCAGAGGACACAGAGGCCGCAAAGATTTTTTGAAAAATGCCCTCTGCGTGAAATCAACTCATTTCGCAACGAAGATACGAAGGTTTTTGCCGTTTAGCCCTGTATCCCGGACGAGGGGTGAAAACGTCGCAAAGACGGGATTTTGCTACAGTGGATTGGCACGGGTGGAACACTTAGGATTCGTAAATAATTAACCTGTCCATTTATACGAAACTTTGTTATGATTTTTTTCATGGAGGCACTCACTCATGGAAGAGATCCTTGCACTCAAATTTGCCGTGTTGCATGCCGAATTGAACGAACGTCAACGTCGGCTTTGGGCTGCCGGCGAAGCGATGTGTCTGGGACGCGGCGGCGTTTCGCTTGTCAGTCGTGCGACGGGGTTGTCGCGCACAACGCTTCCCCTCGGCCTTTGCGAGTTGGAAAGCGGCGATCCCCTGACAGGGCATCGCGTTCGACGCGAAGGCGGGGGACGGAAAAAAGTCAAAGACACTCAACCGACGCT
>WRMR01000258.1 GCA_009776995.1 Planctomycetaceae bacterium
CGTTTTTGGGTTTCGATTCGGTGGTTTTTGACCCTTTCAAAGAATCTGGACAAGCACACCAACTCTCATTTCTCGAAGGACGACAACATCTGCCGATCTTGAATGTCTTGCGCGAGTGATTCTGCCTGTGTGAAAATGTCGAAGATCGTAATGCTCTGCGCTGATTGTACGCGCTGACCTGACGCGAGAGCATGGATTTTGCGTTTTGGGGTATTTTTTGCCGTAAAATACAGCGTCAATTTTCATCGGTTTGGGTGTTTGACGCTGGATTTTCCGCAGGTAGAACACCCGGTGGACTACTATACCGTTTTCGTCGAGCCGTGACCATTGTAACGATGTTTGGATGTGAATTTTTTGATTGTGACCATGATTTTATTATAAAAAACTCTTCAGAAATTGCAAGAAATCAAAGAACCGCACATAAAAATGCACGGTTCTTTGGTTTTCATCAAAAACTGGTGTCAGTTTTCATCGGTTTGGGTGTTTGGCTCCTCGTTTTGCAAAGGGAGAATGGACAATGGACAAGGGCAAGATTGTTCCTCTTTGAGTTCCTGCTCCTGCTGCATTTTCATTTCATTCCAACGCCTTTGTGACTCTTCAGAAGGAATTTCTCTTACAAGCCACATGCCTATCAAGTAAATAGCAGCAATGGTAAGAATCACAATTATTGAGAATTCTATTACAAACGCTTTTTTTATTACGAATGCTTTTTTAATTTCATTCTTAATTTTTTCATATCGAGTCATTGTGTTACTCCAATTTCATGAAAAGATCAACCACAATCAAGCATCAACCACGATACACAGGTGGTGGAAATTTCTTTGCAGACTCTTTTTTGATGAATTCTGTCAGGCTTTCCCCTGTACTGCACTTGATGCGATCAAGGCATTGTGTAAAATCGTTATATGCGGAGGCGTCGCCATCCGGCCTTCCGGGGAGAAGTTCCTTCATGTGATTATGCCCAAAGTAGGGAAAAACACTGTGATAAGCCTCGTGCAGATAAAACGCAAGTGTATAAAACGGATCCTTGTTCCAGAATACAGCAGAAGACAAGCTGATTCCAGGATACATTGGCCAGTTTAATCCATCACCACCTCCCTGTAAATTTTCTCCGACATAGACACCACCATATCCAATACAATTGTATTTTGACCCTGCCCATGTCATGTGGATACTCAGCGCATCCCAATTTGATGAAGGAAATTTCGACAGATTGGAATCCGATGTCAAATTTACCACGGTGTTTTCTTGCCTAAGAAGCGACTCAATCGCTCTCAAACCTCCTTGTTGATAGGTATCACCCACTGCCACTGAAAGGCGATTAATTTCCAAAATATATTTCAGGCGTTGTGTATAATCTGCACTTGAAGCATCATTGGGATGCGAGGACCAATATGCGAAAGGAAGACAGACTACAAAAGTATCCATACAAACTCCTGCCACAACAAGTCCGTATTGCAATAGCTTAAGACCCAATAATTTGGTTGCTAGAAGTGCCGTAGTAGAAGTACCAGCAGCCGTCATACCACGCATAACTGATGAAATATAACTTGCTCCGAAATATGACATTACAGTAAAAAACATCCCACTCGGATCAACGTTATTCACGGGATCACCGTGGCAGTAGGTATATTTATGCAGACTCTGCGGGTCACTGATGTTTCCGAAGAAGGGATCAAGCCGATTAAATCTTCCGACTTTTGGGTCATAGTAACGTGCTCGCAAGTAGTAGAATTCGAGTTGAAGGTTTAACGCTTCGGCACAATATAAATACTGTGTCAGTACATTGGCGGGACTGAAGCCAATGGCATTGCCGAAAGCATCATAATCGTAGCGTTCCACCGCAGCACCGGTTGCATCCATCAATGCTCGCGTGTTGCCGTGGCCATCGTACAAAAAGTAATGCGTGGCCGACGGGCTGCTGTTGTATTGTGAAATCCGTTCAAGACCGATCGTGTAACTGCGAGCAACATTGTTGCCGATCGTTTCCACGAAGACTTGCGCGTGGCCGGTCGGATTGAGCTTGTCGTTGAGATATTTCGTCGTGCCTTGCAGCACACGAATGCCGTCCTCATCATACTGGTACACTGTGACAGTGGCAAAGATGCCGATTTTGCTGCTGGACATCCGGCCTTGCAGGTTGTACGTGCAGGTCGTTGGAGTGCCTGACACCGTTTTTAGCGTCAACTGCGTGCCGGTGTAGGCGTAACTCACCGTCACGGTCGCGCCGACTTTTTCGGTCAACATGCGGTCGTTGTTGTCATAGGCGTAATCCGTGGTCGTACTGCCGAGAATCTGCTTCGTCCGGTTGCCGACGAGGTCGTATTGCCACTCAGTGTTCCGGCTCAGTGTGGGATCGTAATGAACGATGTTCTCCTCTGTCACGCGATTGAGATTGTCATAAGCCCAAGTCGTCGTGATTGTTTTCAGACCCGTCGTCAACTGGAATTTCTCAGTCGCCAGTTTCTTTTGACCAAGCCAATCGTATTCATAACTGAAGTCGGAAACCGGCGTCGCGGCTTTCTTTGTTACGGCCGATTGCAGCCGATTCATCAAATCATATTGATAAACCGTCGTGCAGCCGTTGGCAAACACGGTTTTCGCGAGGTTGCCGAAAGCATCGTACTCATACGCCGTCACTTTGCCGTTTTTATCCTTGACCGAAGCAAGACGGCCAGATGCGTAAGCGTATTCCGTCGAGGCATCGGCACCGGACAACACTTTCTTCTGCCGACCATACTCATCGTACTCGTAAGCAATCGTCCCGGTGTCGCTGTTCACAACGGAGGCCAAGCGACCCAAGTTGTCATAACTGTTCGTCGTTGAACGAACCACACTGCCCGATTGAGCAACGGATTTTTCACGCCCGAAGACATCGAATTTGTACGTCCAGGTGTCGGTGACTGTTCCGGCGGCGTAAGTCGTCGCATTGGTGTAGAATTTCTTCGTCGCCAAGCGACCGAATGCGTCATATTCCGACTTCGTGTGGACGCCTTCGAACGAAATGTGCAGCGTCTGGCGGCCGAGATCGTCATAAGTGAACGTTTCCTGCTGATTCAGCGGCAATTTGCGGGTGAGCTGATTGCCGCGCGAGTCGTAGGTGAACGTCGTGACGCGATTGAGCGGGTCTTTGATCGACGTCTGGTTGCCGTTGGCGTCATTGGCAACGTGTGTTGAGGCACCTGCAACTGTCAAAACCTCATTGGCCTTATTATGCGTTCGCGCTTGTGTCAAACTAAAACCTGCGCCGGTTTGCCTGGATCGCTTTCGCTCATCCTGACATTATACTATTCCCTTCCGCGCTTTTCAAGGACGGAATTGGAATTTAGGCAAGGCTGCAGGTCTTGCCAAATCACGGAAATCGGTGTATCGTGAACAGTGGTCAGCGACAAGCGATCAGCAACCAACTTTCAATTCACCACTCACCTCTGACCACGAAACCATTGCCATGTCCGCATCCGAAGAAAAAGTTTTGGTCGTTCCCACGGCGTTGTTCCATTCGCTGGGGTATTTTCAGGGATTTTCCGCTGATGTGTCGCGTTATGTTTCGGCATTGCTTGCGCCGGAAACCATGTCATTTCGCGCCCGTGCGGAAGTCGAAACCGATCCCGGCTTCAAACAGTTGATTCCGTACATGTTCTTCTCCCACACGGACGTGAACGGCGAAATGTCGATCTTCCAGTACGTCCGCGGGCGCGGCATGGGTGAAAGCCGGTTGCACAGCAAGCGGAGCATTGGCGTCGGCGGACACATTTCGTCCGACGATTTCAACGGCAAACCAACGCACGATCTGTACCGCACCGGGATGCTCCGCGAATTGCATGAAGAGGTTGAGCTTCGTTCGCCCTATTCGGAACAGTGCGTCGGTCTGATCAACGATGACGAAACCGAAGTCGGCAAGGTTCATTTGGGCGTCGTGCATCATTTCCGGCTGGAATGCCCCGATTTGGTTTCGCGCGAAACCGACTTGATCGAATCGGGTTTCGTGCCCGTCCGGAAACTGCTGACCGACCTCACAGGTTTTGAAACCTGGTCGGCCATCTGCCTGACCGCGATGTTCGGACGGTGATAGTTCCGACGAAGAGTTCCATCGTGAACACATCCCGTCAGGACGCTGTGCTTCATTCCGGCTGGTGTTCGATTCCCAAAAGTTGGACCGACCACTGTTCCGTCAAAGGCATGATCCAACTGTCACAGAACCGGTCACTTACGTTCCCTGCTGATGTTTTTGAGCCACTTGTGTTTTCGCTACTCTTCCATTAGCGCGGCGCATTACCCGGTTGTCGCGAAGCAAGTTCTTGCTGTTGCATCTGAAAATACGGCATCAAGATGCGAGGGACGGCAACCTGGCGCATCGGCTCATCCGGCTGTGCCTGTTGCGGCGGGGACAAATTGTAAGACACCTGTTGCTGAGGTTGCGGCGTGATTTGTGCCGTTTGCCGCTGTTCCGCTTCGTCAAGCGAATCGAGTAAAAGGCCTCGGACTTCGAGAATCGTTTCGGGATGCGTATGCACTTTCGTGTGCTGCGAGGGAACAATGACGCGGCTGTCGGCCCAATCGGCTTCTGCACTGCTCAGGCGGACAACCCCGTCACTTTCCGGGATTTTCAGTCCGAATGTCGGGTAATTCGGTTTGATGTTGCCGATGACGTTGTGGTACTGCACCCACGGGGCACGTGAAAGCCGGGACATGGCATCGAAAAACGGCGAGTTCGGCGCAAGCGACTCGACGCCGTTTTCAATGTCAAGCAGCGAATCATTGCTAATCTGGTTACGATTCTCATGACTGAACGTTCTCAGCACGTTTGTCAATTGTTTTGGCATCTTGCTGGTGGTCCGGACAAGCCACTGCGTTGTGTTGTTCGAGTATTTGCTCCCACGAAACGGCGTCGCAATGGTGACAACATGCCTGACCGACGGGTTCGCCTCAAAAAAGAACCAATCGTGGACTGCCTGTTTGGTCGCTTCGTCGCCTTGCAGTTGGTCAAACGGCGTACTGCTGACGAGCTTCCAGATTTCGTTGCCGCTGTCAACGGTTTGCAATTGCGCGATCAAGCCGCCCATACTGTGGCCGACCAGCACCATCTGATCGAGAGCGGGCTCGGCATGATGCGGGTCGATTTTGTCACGCATGACCTTCAATTCGCTCCGTAAATGGGCCGCCGAAACCCAAAACGGCTGGCCGCTCGGGTACAGGTAAAACCAAAATTGGTATTTTTCGCGTATTTCGGGGTCGCTGCGCAACGTGTTGAACATTTCAACCCAGGTCATGGGTGATGAAAACAGCCCGTGAATCATAATGACCGGGATTTTATTCGGGTCATAAGGCTGTGCCATGTAAAGCCCGACGGCAGGCCGGTTGCGTCCGGGTACATTTTCGAGCAACTTGGCAGGATCGAATACCCCGACTGTTCCGACAATCAAATAAATGGGGTTGGAAAGAAAATAGGCAAGTGGCGTCGTCAAGTCGGCCTCAAGTGGAACAAGCCGTCCTTCGATGAGCGTTTTTTCGCTTTCCAGCGGGTCGAAAAATTCGAGTTCGGCGTGTAATTCGTCGCGATGGCCTTCTGTGATAGCCCGGATATTCGGTCGCAACAGTGCCGTGACGGGCAAGGCCATAGAGTTTGGGTAAAATTGCGATAATGGGTCGTCTGTATCCCCGTGCTTACGACAGGCGATGAGCGGAACGCCAAGCCCATGCTGGCGATACTCGCTTTGCATCCCTTGAATTTCGTAGTCCACAGCAAAGCGGAACTGCTCGATGTCTTCGATGTGCCATTTCCCGGTACGAACCTTGACGGAGATGTTCCAATCGTTCGCAACCGTTTTAATGGCATAATCTTGCGACGGATCAAGCATGAACGAGTGATTTTTCCCGATCAACCGCAGCATTTTTTCGAGCGAACCATTGTAAAACAGGCAAATATCGCGGAACTGGGGATCGTAGGGGTTTCTGGCCAAGTCAAGTTGAGGGTCGAAAAGATAAATGTACGAGTACAATGCAGAGGCGGCAAACAATTCTGTTGCCAGCAAGGGGTTATCGCGTTCCTGTTGGACGCCTTCGGTGTAGGCCAGTTCCGCAAATGTGTAAACCAAATCCGGGTCGGTCCGCTTTTGCTTCATCAGGTTATGCAGTTGATTCGCCGCAGCCAGGCGGTTGTGTTCGGCCAGCGACTCCAGCGCATACGAGCGCAACGTCAAACGGGCTCGAGTACTCATTCTCGGTGTACTGACGCCGTCAAGCTGAAACCGGATCAGGAGTGGATTCTTGGAGTTCGGACGCAACTCGGTCATTTTTGTCGTCGTACAGCCGGCAAAAAATGACACGATAAACGCAACAATAATAACAAACCATTGTGAGTTATTGAGTTGCAGGACAGGTTCTTGTCTCGATATTCGTTGTTTCCTCTCCTTTGGGCTTGGCACGGGCAAAATCATTCTGATTCGTTCTGCCGTTGTTTGAAAAATGCCGGATAAAAATTTAAAGTCTCTACGTTCGGATGGGAACAATAACAAATCCTGAGATAAAGGGCAATATCATAAAAATAGAAATTTGTTTGAAAACAACACGTTCCTCAACTCATTACACGGAAATATTCACTTTTTATCGACATTTCTGATAGACAACGAAGCGGGCGGTGATTATGATGGGAAAAATAACTAGGTCACTTTCAACAAGCCGAAGTGGGTTTTTTCTGCGCGGCTGGATCAATTTTTGAAGTCAACGAGATTTCCCGGGAGGTATTTGATTATGTCAATGCGTTTCAAAACCATTGGTTTGGTGTTACTCTGTTTGGGCGTCGTTCTCGGAACAACACCTTCTTCCTTAGCCCAAACGAAAAAAGCGGCTTCGAATAAAAAAGCGGTTGCCGAAACGGAAGAGGTCAATCCGGTCAATGTCATGCTGTTTGACGCGATGAAGGACGGTTTGGTCAAAGTCGATGTGACGGCCAATAATCCTTTTTCGGCCACAGTCACTGTCAGTAATATCTCTGAGGAACACCTGCTCGTCGATCTGCCGACTTCGTTTGCTTTGACGCCGGTACTCGCACAGTATGGAGGCGGCTATGGCGGCGGTGGCATGGGCGGCTACGGCGGTGGCGGTATGGGCGGCTACGGCGGTGGCGGTATGGGCGGCTATGGCGGTGGCGGTATGGGTGGCTATGGCGGTGGCATGGGTGGTGGCATGGGCGGTCAGTCCATGGGCGGTGGTTATGGTGGTGGCGGCT
>WRMR01000259.1 GCA_009776995.1 Planctomycetaceae bacterium
GGTCGAATTTGAAGGTTCAAAGGAAAGAATTTTCAAGTGGCAAGCAGGAACTTTTATTCCTGAACTCGAAATTTTTTACCCATGATGCACGAATCACAAGCTCAAACCATGACAACCGGAACTGTCAAGCACGGTGAATCAAGAAGAAAACTTCGGTGAACACGACTAAAACTCCGGTCAACGGAACGATAACCACGGCTTTTTGTAGCAATTATTGCGCTGGTGGCTACAAAAACAAAAATACTGGTACTCAAAACAAGGGTGCTGGTACGCAAAACGAAGAGCCGGGGACGAGAAATGAGGGAGTCAGTGCAAAGTGCAAAGTTCAGAGTTCAAAGTGCAAAGTGATTTCGATTCCAAATCTTCACTTTGAACTTTGCTCTTTGAACTTTGAACTTTCCTGCCCATCAGCCACTCACCACCAGCCACTCACCACTAGCCACTAGCCACTAAAAAAAATGGCCGGAGAAGTATTAAGCCAGGAAGAAGTCGAGAATCTGCTCAACATCATGGCGTCGGGCAGGGACGATAATGCCGCGTCGAAAGCGGTGGCCAAGCCGAAGAAGTCCTTTCCGGGCGTCTCCGGCGGTACGTCGTCCTGGGGCAGCGAAAAGGTCACGCCTTACGATTTCAAACGTCCCGAACGCGTCGGCAAAGAGCAGATGAAAGCCCTGCAAACACTGCACGAAGGTTTTGGACGCAAGTTCGCCGCCGGGCTTTCGGCCATGTTGCGCACCATCGTCGAAGTCAAGCTGACAAGCGTTGACCAGTTGACCTACAGCGAGTTCATTTTCAGCCTCGACAACCCGACCTGTTTCAATCTCCTTCGCGCCGAACCGCTCGAAGGCAACCTCATTCTCGACATCAACCCGTCGGTTCTGTACCCGATGATCGACCGGATGCTCGGCGGCGGACGCGAACCGTCAAGCATCACGCGGCGTCCCCTGACCGAAATCGAACTGCGATTGGTCTCGCGGATTACGAGCCTGTTTCTCAGTGAGATGAAACACGCCTGGGAAAACGTCCTCGAGCTCGACCTGAAAGTCGTGCAGGTCGAAAGCAACCCGCAGTTGATTCAAATCGTGCCGCCGAACGAAGTGGTCGTTCTGGTTTGCTTTGAGGTGGCACTGATCGAAGTGCGCGGCATCATCAACCTGTGCATTCCCTATAACGCCATCGAGCGCATTTCGGGCAAGCTGGCCTCCAATTCGTGGGTCACTTACGGCCGCCGCCAGGCAACGCCGCAATCGATTGAAAAAATCAGCAAATCGATCCGCAACATGACCGTCGGTCTGAAGGTCAAGCTCGGCCAGGCCAAAATCAGCATGAGCGAGCTGATGCAGCTTCGCATCGGCGACATCATCTGCACGGAAAAGAACGTTGATTCACCGCTTCTGGTCAGCGTCGAAGGCATCCCGAAATACTGGGCCAAACCCGGCGCGTACAAAGGCTACACCGCCATTCAAATCACCGACCTCATCACCGACCCGACGGAAATTATTGCGCAGGAGTAAACGTCCCGGTTTGCATTCTGCACTCTGCACTCTGCATTTCCTTCGCGCCTTCGTGGAGTGAACGGTTACGAAGAATTTATCGCCGATTCCTCTGCGAATACGGGGTCCTGGAGATTCGCGTTTCGAGTTCCTGTCCCAGTGCGGCAATTCGCCGGTCCGCGTCCGATTGCATGATGGTTTTCAGAACTTCAAGTTCGTCGTCTTCGAGCGGGACTTGGTTGTCAATCGCTTTGGCGGTTGCCCAACGGACCTCCTGTTCCGGGTCGTGAAGCAACTCCGAAAGCCAGTTGGACGTCTCAAGCTGATCATTGCCGGCAAGGAGAGGCAATAAGGATTTTCGCTCTGAAATATCCGGGTGATAGAGTTTGCGTGCCAGTTGAATATGCTCTTCTTGAAACCCGTCGCGTTTGATGAGAATCGCTTCCGATTGCTGCGAGATATTCCGGTCAGAGTGATTTAACAGTCGCATCAGGTCTTGTGTCGGAATTTTTGGCAGATCACGCATCGCCACCTGTTGCAGGCGTTCCGTGAGAAACGGGGATGCTTTCTGTTGACTTCGGGCGATCAGGATTTGATCATTGCGTTGAGGTGCCGGAGCAGGCGAATGCAGGCTGTAAAACCCAACACGCGGACTGGTGACCGGCTTTGCCGACTGTGCCGTTGGGTTTTTGGCTCCTGAAAAATTGTCGAAACCAGGCGATTCGCCTGATTCGTAGCCCTGTTGATCCGCAAGCTGCGTCAAACGGCCATGGGATTCGGCAACAGGCGACTGCGCAACAAGGTACGGCACATTAATCGATGTACTGGCATTGCGCGGCTCGCCTGCGCCGGCCAGAGTTGTGTCCAGGCCGGTTCGTTGATGGAATTGAGCGACAGCCGTCGGGTCGCCTTGCCCCGCCTGCCAGACGTCAATGGCCTTCTGGCAATTTTGCGAAACAAGATGCTGCCCTTCAAAACCCCGGTTGACGATGTCATTTTGCACCATGACTGCCAAATCGCGGGCCAATGGCCGGGAATAGAGCGTCCCTGTTTTTGAGATTTCCGCAAGTTCCTTGCTAAAAATGAGATAACGCGACGACGCCCGGTCATTGGGAAGGCTTTGCCACTCGGAAAGCTGCTGCATGAGTGTTTGATAAGAGGCCAAAGCGGTTGCCTCCTCTTTTGACGCGAGACCGCGAACCAGCAATCGGATCCCCACATCGTCAAGCTGACTGAACTGCCTGGTAAGGATTTCTTTTTGATTGATCTTTGATTTTTCGAGTTGTACCAGCAGTGCCTGATCACGCAACCTGCCCCACGGACTCTGAGCAATGATCGCCAGAATCATGCATGTCAAGGGAAGCATCACTCCCCAAGGGGGACGCAGAAGACAGGCCAAAATCCGAAACGGAATACGAGCAAATGACATGGTTTTCCGTACCATTGGTTGACGATGGGGGTTGAAGAAATTCGTGGTTGATGGATGTATAGGGATTGTGCCAAATAATCGGTAAAAACACAATGGCGTTTTGCCTTGAATCATCGTAACTTCCTGAAAAGACTCACTGCGGAAGTTATGTTTCGACGATAAACGAATGGAACAGTCAAGTTGCATGCTTTGTGATTAGATTTTGTCTTCAAAAACAAAATGCGTGAAATACACAAAACAGGAAAAATGCAACACGGAATAGAACCCTATTCTGATTTTCAAAAACTCCCCAAAACAAACGAAGTGACAAACGATGTTGATCACCTGCAAAGCACTCGCAATTGTGACCGGATGGAAAGGCAGGATGTCATCCGGAATGGCTGTTCCGACCTGGAGTGTTATGATCGCTCTGTCTGTGTTTCTCCTGACGCCGGTTCCCAATTCGTTCGGGCAGGGTCTTTTGCGGTCGCGTTCCGAGGAGACCACCAAATCGCAAAACAACAGCACGAAGCCGTCGCAAATGGACAATGATTCCGTCATCCCCTGGAACTCCCTTGACGAGCAGTCGGCGAAACAGATTCGCGAAGTGGTGGAAGGCAAGACATTTTTGCACCAAATGCCGAGACAACTTGGGCATTGCGACGCTGAAATGTACGATTTTATGATCAGCCACCCGGACGTCGTCGTTGAACTTTGGGAATTGCTCGGTGAGACGCAAATCTCGTTGACGGAAACCGGCCCGAACAAGTTTTTGCTCAAGGAAGGAACATCCAGCACGAGCCGGGTCGAAGTGCTTTACAAGAGCAAAAACCTTTGCATCGTTTATGCTTCCGGGGAATATGACGCTCCCGTGTTGCGCCGCAAGATCAAGGGAGATGTGATACTCCTCCTCAAATCGCGCTATGGCCGCGACAAGGAAAGCCGCCCCGTCGTGCAATGCGATCTCAATGCTTATGTGCGGATACACAACCCCGGTGCGGAAATGCTGGCCAAGATATTGATTCCTGTTATTGGAAAAATCGCCGATGGTAATTTTGAGCAAACCGTCGGGTTTGTCATGAATATTTCGAATGCCGCGCAGGAGGATTATGCGCCGATTGCGGGTCTTGCCCAACGCCTGAAAAATGTGCGTCCGGAAGTGGCGGAACAATTTGCCTTCGTTGCGGAAGCGGCTTTTGATCGCGAAGTCGATCGTTTTATCGCGCAGACAAGTACCACGCAAGAGTCCATCGCGGAGTTGGCGCATCCTTCGACGCAATCCGCAATCGAGGCACCGGTCATGCCGCAATATGCCCGGCAACCTGACCCGCTCATCAGACCGCAGGAGCAGACGTTTGCCGCAAATGACGCGCGGTTGCCGGCTCCAGCGGTAGCTTCGAATGATCTTGATGCGCGACTTGCCCCCTTGTCGATCAGTGAAATACGCGGGGACATGCCGAAAAACCAGCCGGTGCCGATGACAACGGCGGAAGCGGCAGTTCAAGTGAGCGAATCACTGGAAACGACGGAAACGATTGCCCCGTCCCAGCCGCCGCGAAGATTGACCATGACGAACGACGGCCGCAGTATCAACCGTGAAACAGGGAACGCGAACGAGCAACCGAACAGTGACCAACAACAACGCGCCAACGTCCCGCTCATGGCACCGGCCCCCGCGTTCGGCGAACCGGTACGCGGCGAACGGATACAAAGTGAACGGCCAAAGGAAACCGCGCCGTCGATCAGCGAAATGATCTCACGCGACGCCTTGACACGAATCGGCACGACGCCGAGTCCCACCCTGGCAACAAACAATGATCGGGTGATGATCCGCAGCACAATTGCACCGTTGCCATCGCAGGCCGTTTCGCCTTCGCCTTCCCAACAATACGCACCTGCTCCGGGAATCATCGGGCAAGCCCCGTCAACGCAATTCGGGACGACACCATCGGTTGCCCCACAGTCATCCTGGCAACCAAACCCGCCTCCCCGCGACAGCTTACCGATGCCGATGTATCTGCCGTAATGGCGGATTGCGTCTTGTGCCAGCAATTACCGAAACAAACCGCCGAGCCCCAATCTCTGGAGCGGACCGGCTTTCCTGACGGGCATGGTTTTCAATTCGCGGACGACCATGTTTTTGTACCACACTTCGTCGCCGTGATCCTGCACGAGAATTTTCCCTTGCGCGATTTTGCCGAATTCTTCGTGATCCCTGAATTTGCTTGCCTGGAACCCCTTTTCCCATTCGGGCGACCCAACGATGACATCAACGGTCAACTTGCCGTTGAGATAATGCTGAATCCGTTTGCCGTTGACGACAACGCGGCTCTTGTTGTATTCGCCGATCGGTTTGGCCGCTTCGACCCTTGGTGCAATCACGTCATAAAGCGACGCGGTGCGGTGTGTTTTCAGCATTCCATCGCTGTGCGTCTCATCGTCAATGACCTGATACTCGCAACCAAGCCAACTGCCGTCAAAATTGGCAAATTTGTATTTGACGCCGCTGTTGCCGCCGGGCGAGATTTTCCACTCAAAATCGAGAATGAAATTTTCGTACTCTTGTTCCGTCACAATGTCGCCACCGCCGGATTTGCGGTGCAGTGTTCCGTCAACGGCTTCCCAGGCTTTGATGTCCGTACTGCCGGAAACGGTCGTCCAGCCGTCCAGAGTCTCACCGTTGAAGATCGCAACACCCGGCATGGCAAACGTTTGCATCACCGTCGGCCGCACGAAGATCGGCACACGGTGAACCACTCTCGGCATCCCCTGCGGCCGTGTTTGTTGGGCCTGGGCAATACTATCAGTGCAAAGAATCAAGGTCACGGTAAGCAAGCAGAAGTCAACAGTTCGCATGGCATCCTCTTTTGTTTTGTGTGTTGTGATTTGATTTTGGGAAATCCGGGCAAACGCAAGATTTCACCCATACATTCATGGAATTTTACCCAATTTACAGCAGAAAGGCAATCTACTCAGGCATTTTCCTGGAAAGATTACCGGGACAATGTATCGATTACAACGATTTTTCTCTAACCGTCATACCATTCCGGCTTGACGTCGGTTTCGAGAGCCTGCAAAACGACGGAAAAGACGTTGAGAATTTCGTTTTGGAAGCAATAGACCACGCCGCCGATGGAGAGGAACAGAATCCCGAAGGTCACAATGGCGTTGACGCTAAAACCGATGGACATGAGGTTCAGTTGCGGCAGGGTGCGGCCAAGCAGACCGATGACGAGCATCGAAATCAACACGCCGATCATCACCGGCGCGGCCACGCGAAAAGCCAGGCTGAAACTCAGACTCAAAATCAGCGTGAGAGCTTCGCCGAGTTCGACGGGAATGCGTCCCCCGCCCGGCGGAATCGATTCGAAGGTGTCGAGCAGTCCGGCCAGCGTCAGCCGGATACCGCCGGAGCAGACGAAAACGGCCAGTCCGAGCATGTAAACCAGTCGCGAGAGCAACGGCGAGTTTTCACCGGTCGTTGGGTCGAAAATCTGGGCCACGCTCATGCCGCCGACATGTCCCATGACTTCCCCGGCGATTTCCAGCCCGCTAAAGAAAATGTAAAGCCCCAGCCCGAGTGCCAGCCCGATGGCCAGTTCCGCCGCGAGAACAATCGCGTACATCGGCAGCGTATCCGGCTCGTTGATTTCGACGAACCATTGCGACGGCATCATCAGCAATGCCAGCGAAAAGGCGAGCAACGCCCGGAACTGCGCCGGGATGTCCGCCGAGCCGAATACCGGTGTCATAATGACGATCCCGCTCACCCGTGCCAGCACGAGCGAGAACAACAAGATTCGGGATGTGTCAATCCAGGCGTCCATAGTGAGTGGCTAGTGGTGAGTTGTTAGTGGCGCGCGTGGAGTGCATCCCGTAGGGACGCGTCGCTTGGTGGAAAACGTCATCCCCACAAAAATCATCTGCATCCTGTAAGGATGCAACCACCGTCCCATCAGGGCAAGGGAATCAAAACGCAACATAAACATCCGGTCGTTTCTTCCGGAACTCTTTGACACCTTCTTTTGTGACGCTTGTTCCTGTGAGGTGCAAATCTTTCAAAGAAGACATACTCTCCAATTGTTCCAGACCTGCATCGGTGATTCCAGTATTCGCCTGCAAGCCAAGTACTATGAGGTGCGTCAATCCGGCCAAATACTTCAGGCCGGAATCGTTCAAGTCAACATTAGTCAGCCACACTGCTGTGACCGGTGACGTGGCCAGTTTTTTCATTTCATCGGCAGAAAATTGTGTCACTTGCCTGCAAGAAAAAAGCCACAATTCCTGACAATTCCCAAT
>WRMR01000260.1 GCA_009776995.1 Planctomycetaceae bacterium
CAAAGTGAAGATAAAGGAAGCGGAACATTCTGCATTCTGCATTCTGCATTCTGCATTCTGCATTCTGCATTCTGCATTCTGCACTTTGCACTTTGCACTTTGCACTCTGCACTCTGCACTTTGCACTTTGCACTCTGCACTCTGCACTCTGCACTCTGCACTTTGCACTCTGCACTCTGCACTCTGCACTCTGCACTCTGCACTCCATTCTGGTTGTTTTCTTGAGGAAATGAGGTATAAATGAAGTGACTTTGGCGGTCACGGCATTGTTGCGCTGGTGGCACAAGTGACCGCCCTGACTTTGCACTCTGCACTTCTTCGTGACTTTGTGGTGAAAAACGAACAGAAAGACATTATGGCAGATCGCACCATCACCATCGGCGAACTCAAAATTTCCCTGAAGCACGGCCTGGACGGGCAACAAGTCCGGCAACAGCGCGAGCGTTTCGGCAGGAACGAGCTGACGCCGCCGCAACGGGAGGCTTGGTGGCGGCAGCTTTTGGAGAAATTCGACGACCCGACGATCAAAATTCTGCTGATTGCCGCCGTGGTGTCGCTGGCGATGGTCGGACTCGAAAAATACGTACTCAAGATAGAAGCGAGTTTCATCGAATCCATCGGCATCTTCATCGCCGTGTTGCTGGCAACGCTCGTCGGCTGGTTCAGCGAGCGGAAAAGTGCGAAAGAGTTTGAACTGCTCAACAAGGTCAAGGAGGATATCCCGGTGATCGTCGTGCGTCACGGCGAAGTCAACGAGATTTCCATCGGCGAAGTGGTCACGGGCGACATCGTCAAACTCGAACCGGGCGACAAGGTGCCCGCCGACGGCGTGTTGCTCGAATGCCTGGGGCTTTACATCGACCAGTCGCTGCTGACCGGCGAATCGATGGCCGTGTCAAAACGGGCATGGCAGGTTAATCAGAGCCGCGACGGTAACGGAGCGGTTACACCGAATGGTGCGTTTTCCCCAGTGCGACCGCTCGATGACTCTCGCGGCTCTGATGATTTGCGAACGTTGATACAGGAAGACAAAATTGAGGAAACGATGCTTGTGGCGCGCGGCACAATGATCGGTGACGGGCACGGAACCTTCGTCGTCACCGAGGTGGGTGACGCGACGAAAATGGGGCGAATCGCCGAATCACTCGCCGCGGGTGCCGAATCGGAAGCCGCAACGCCGTTGCAACAAAAACTCACCGTCCTGGCCAAGCAGATCAGCGTGGTCGGCATTACGGCGGCGATGATTATTTTCGCCGTCATGTCGTGCGTTGCATACAATGTCTCGAATTTGCCGGAACAACTCTGGGACAACCACTTTCCGCTGTACTGGCTTTTCCTTGCTGCGGGCGTGCTTGTGGGAGGAGTCATCACAAAATTCGGTCTGCTCAAATTTTTCGCGAGCATGGATTTCGGGATACGCTCAAAGTCCGTCATGGCACTGGCGAGTCTCCCGATGATCGCGGCGGCCTTTGTCATGATGATCGGTGTCTGGGGCATGTTCGGGGATCAAGCCCAGGCGTTGATACTCATGCAGAGCGTCCTCAACTCGTTTATCATCGCCGTCACGATCATCGTCGTGGCCGTGCCGGAGGGGCTGCCGATGATGGTCACGGTCAGCCTTGCGATGAACATGATGCGCATGGCCCGCGAAAACTGCCTCGTGCGCAAGCTCGTCGCGTCGGAAACCATCGGCTCGGCCACGGTCATCTGCACCGACAAAACCGGCACGCTCACGCAAAACCGGATGCAGCCGGTCTGGTTCTTTACTCATATGACTGAATATGAACGCGACTCATTTCATGAATTGGTTGCACCGCCAACAAATTGGACACTGTTGAGTATGAACATTGGGATCAACTCACAAGCTGATTTACGAATCGAGGGCGACGATGTTCAGGGTATCGGTAATCCGACCGAAGTGGCTTTACTGCGTTTATTGCACGAACAAAACTTGGATTACCGAGGTGGACGCGAGCGTAATCCCGCAGTTTGGGAACTGACCCACAACTCGGAAAGAAAAATGTCGGCGGCTGTCGTTGGCAAGGACGACTCCTACGCCTGTTTCTTGAAAGGCGCGCCTGAACGTGTTCTTGAACGTTGCACGCATGTTGTAGTCCCCATATTGGAACCTGTTGCACCAGATCAGGCAAAGGTCAAGATGGAACCAATCTCGGCGCATCTGAAGCAAATTGAAGTAGCATTGCGAAATGCATCCGAACGAGCTCTCCGTGTCATCGCGTTTTGCCACTTTCACACAACGGTACGTTGTGGTAGTGAAGCAAAACTTCATGAATGCCTCGCCAACGAAAACGTCTATTTCGACGGTCTGATTGGCATTGCCGACCCGATACGCCCGGAAGTCCAACAGGCTGTGGCTACATGTCGGGAAGCGGGCATCCAGGTGAAAATGATCACCGGCGATGCACTGCCCACCGCACGGGCCATTGCACTCCAGGCAGGAATCCTGGAAGCGCAAAGCGCAAAGTGCAAAGCGCAAAGTGAGGATCGCACAGACAAAAACAACTTTGCACTTTGCACATTGAACTCTAAACTTCCTTCCGTCGTGACTTCCGAGGAATTTGCACAGGTTTCGGACGAGGACTTGCCGGAGTTTGCGGAAAGTCTGCGTGTGCTGACACGGTCAACGCCGATGGACAAACTGCGATTGGTCAAGGCACTGCACCGCAAAGGCGAGGTCGTGGCCATGACCGGCGACGGAACGAACGACGCACCGGCACTCAAATTCGCCGACGTCGGGCTGTCGATGGGCATCGCGGGCACCGAAGTCGCCAAGGAAGCCAGCGACATCGTGCTGGTGGACGACAATTTCAAGAGCATCATCACCGGCGTCTGGTGGGGGCGGACGCTGTATCAGAATATCCAGCGGTTTCTGCAATTTCAATTGTCGGTCAACGTGGTCGCGCTGGTTTGCGCGTTCGTCGGGCCGCTGATCGGCGTACCGTTGCCCCTGACGGTCACGCAACTGCTGTGGATCAACATCATCATGGACACCTTTGCGGCCATCGCTTACAGCACCGACCCGCCGCGCAAACACACCATGCACCAACAGCCGATCCCGCGCAAGTCGCACATCATCACACCGTCGATGCTCGTGACGCTGTTGATCAACAGCTTTTACCAGGTCGGTATTTTGTTCGCGGCATTGTACTTGGGCTTGTTTTTGGCGAAAGACAAGGTTTTCGAGTTCCACCAAGACGTTCGATATGACGACAACGTCGAGGCGTTGACCGTATTTTTCACGATTTTCATCATGTTCCAGTTCTGGCACAAATTCAACTGCCGGTCACTGCGGCATGACGAATCGCCGTTTGAGCTGCTACACAAAAACCGCCTGTTTCTCATCATCATCCTGGCCATCACACTTGTTCAGATTGTCATGGTGCAGGCGAGCGATTACTTCCACATCGGCAGCATTTTCCGCACCGAGCCGCTCAACGCACTTCAATGGCTCGGCATTTCGCTACTGACCATGACGATTCTTCCCGTCGCGTGGCTGGCCCGGATGGTGTGTTATTATCTGAAACTGGAAGTTTGAGAGAAGAGGGAAGAACAACGAAGTAAGAACTCAAACTCAGTCGTTCGTATCACCGGACATTGCAGTTGGATTGATTTAACTCATTATTTTCAGGCGGGTTACATTACCTTGTCGGGTCAGGTTTTGCGAGGTCGATTTCGAGGGATTGGTCAAGTCTCAGGAGCAAGTCACGGAAGCTGATATAATCGTCGCGGGTTTGTTGGCGGCGGGCGTTCTCCGTCACGCACACCCATTCGAACCAAATCCAGCTGCGCATCAGCATCGCCAGTGCAGAATACAACAATCGCAAAATCGGCTTGCGTGTGCTCGTGCGAATCCGGCATTCGTGCATCTGCCGGATTCTCCGCGAGCAATCTTTCAATACTCTCCTTGCGATGTGTTTGCGTTCGGCTGGCCGTCACAAATGGCGGGTGTGCTGGTGCCGTTGACACCGAGTCGGTCGGCACCCATGGCGATGAACAGCTTCGCGCGTGTGGCGTCGCGGATACCGCCGGACGGCTTGACCTTGATCCGGCCGTTCGCCGTTTTCAACATGCATGCGACCACGTCCTCCGTCGCCCCTTCGCCGTTGAAGCCGGTTGATGTTTTAACGAAACCGGCACCGGCTTCGATGCTGACTTCCACAGCGTTGGCCACTTGTTCCAGCGTCAATTGACCTGTCTCGAAGATCACCTTGACGAGAACATTGTGAGCGTGTGCGACATCGACCACGGCCTTGATGTCGGAACGCACGTTGTCCCAAAGGCCGCTGCGAATCCAGCCGTAGTTGGCCACCATGTCGATTTCGGCAACGCCTTTTTCGCAGTACAGCGCGGCTTCGGCGGCTTTGGATTCCGTGCATGTTGTCCCATGCGGAAAACCGAGGACACAGCTTACGTCCGTTTGTGTCCCGCGACACATTGAAACGGCCAGGTCAATGTCGCATGGCCGGACACAGACGGTTTTGACCTGATAATCGATCCCCAATTGGATCGCGGCGGCGGCCTCGTCGCGTGTCATCTGGGGAACCAAAACGGCATGATCGAGATAACGATAAATGGGTTGTGTCATTGTGATTCTTTCTTGTTTGTGATGATTTACGGTTATCTTGAGCTTCATTACAAAAAAACGTAACCCTTCACGGTAGTTTTTTCACCACAAAGTGGCATGGACTCCTCTGTGTCCCCTGCAATCTCTGTGAGAAATTTCTTTATCATCCATTCTACCATGAAACCGACCCTCTGTCGATTCAGGCTTATCGCCGGAAAGTTTCCCGCAAAGCTCATCACCGGTTTCAGGCGGATGTTATTTCAAGTCATTGATCTTTTCCCGCTCATCTGTTCTAATGGGTTAATGCAATTTTCAGGCCGATCGGTGATCGGCAGTGTCCGCCAAACTTTCCGGGGCATTTTATGAAATCATTTGTTCCACTTGCGAAAGCCGTTTTGGTTGCGGTTTGTTTTGGGATGCCGGGTTATGTTTCGGCGCAGGATTTTCTGAACGGTCAACTGAGCATCACGCCGTTGCCGCCGCCCACGACGCGCACGTCGTCCTCGTCCCGCGAAGGCACCACGCACGGTTACATGGAGTACCGCTTCCACATCAATAACAAATCGGATCAGCCGCACCTGGTGACGCTCACTTTCGGCGGCAATGCCGGCTATCGCGGCAATTTGTCATTGAGCCATGCTTCAACCGCAGTTCTTGTCGAGGCAAAATCGGAAGCAACGGCCGTGATTTTGCAGCCGCCTGTGCCGTTTCCCTGGAATGTTCCATTGGAAGTCAGGATTGACAATGGCCGGAATCAATCCGTGGGCTTTTCGTCCACGACACACGGGTTTCAACGTCACCGTTACGGCGGCATAGTTGCCAATATCCTGGTCAGCAACAAAATCACGGCCAATCAGCGCGAACTGCTCACACGCGGGACGCTTGAGGAGGAGCAAACGGAAACCCCGGAAACCATCGGTGGTATGGGCGGCATGGGCATGGGCTACAGCACCTCAACCGCCGATACTTACGCCGTTTGGCAGAGCGAAATTCCGACCGACCAATGGTCCGACCAGTGGCTCAGTTACACGCGATTCGATTGCGTCGTGGTCAACCATGACGACTTGCTGGCACTGAAAGCCGATGCGTTTCGGGCTTTGCGCCGCTATGTCGAAATGGGTGGCATGTTCGTTGTTCTCGATGCGCGGAGTTCGCAACTGCCGAACTGGCCGAAACACTGGGACAAAGTGGACGAATCCTTGCCCGCCGGAATGACCCGCCACCGGGCCGTGCAGGGGGACGCTTACGTCATGCCGGGCGGCGGCAACGAGGAATCGGCCATCAGGCATTTGCGGGAAAAAATCATGGAAGTTGCGCGGCGTTTCAACGCCATCATGAGTTTCGCGGAAAACGATGCGCAAACCTTCGAACGCATCGCGCCGCTCGGCATTAACTATACCATTCCGGTGCGTGCACTGGTCGTGCTGGTCATCTTTTTCGCGCTGCTCATCGGGCCGGTCAATATGGTGGTGCTCGGGATATTCAAACGCCGCGTCTGGCTCATCTGGACAATCCCGCTCACGTCGGTCGTGGCCAGTTTCCTCGTGCTGGGACTGGTCGTTTTTTCCGAAGGCGTCAAGCGGGTCACGAGCGTCAAGTCGCTGACGATTCTCGATCAGCGTCGCGGCGAGGCGATGACCTCAGGTATCGTCGGATTTTACCGGACTTTTGCACCGCCGGGCGGCCTCAGTTTTACCAACAGCACCGAAGTCACGCCAGTCACCGGCAACATGGACGGCCTCACGCTGGGATTGCAAACCTATGGCGAACAGCAGTTGACGCAGAATTGGATCCGCCCGCGTATTCCGGCGTTTTTCCTGCTGCGAAAGGCGGCACCGTCGAATGTCCGGCTGGTCTTTGACTGGCAGGGCGAACCAACCGTCACCAATGGTTTGGGCGTGAAAATCACCGTGTTGAACGTCGTTTCGCCTGACGGGAAAACCTACACGGTCGATGTCCTTGAACCCGGCCAGAAAGCCAATTTGCAACTCAAGCCCGCCCCAATCGTGAGCCAGGATCATACGTTGTTCCAGGCAAGTTCGGGCTTCGAAACGCAACTCAACCGCGTTGCGTTGCCGGCACAGGGACGCGGAACCTACACGGCCAACATCGAAGGCGACTCCCCCTTCCTCGAACCGGGCGTCAACAACATGCTCCCCCTCACACGGGCCAACACGATCTTCGGCATTTTCACCGCCGAAGGAATGCCGGAGTTGTGAGGAAAGGGGTGAGTGGCTCGTTGTGAGTGGCTAGTGGCTAGTGATGAGTGGCTAGTGATGAGTGGCTAGTGATGAGTGGCTAGTGATGAGTGGCTAGCAGCCAGAGTGCAAAGTGCAAAGTGCAAAGTGCAAAGTGATTCGTTTTCTCCCCACTTTGAACTTTGAGTTTTGCACTTTGAACTCCCTTTTGTTTTGGATGCCTCAGACATAATTACCGTTACAAAAAGCCATGATTTTGAGTCGAATGACCGACATTTTTTGTCGGGCTTTTGTGATTTTGACCCCGTTGTTCGGGATTTTGAGTTGAAGTTTCGAGATTTTGAGTCGAAAATCCATGTTTTCGTGTCGAACATTCGACTGGAAAACTCCGCAATCGGGGGTCAAATCTCCTTCCTT